>NZ_JAPFCD010000021.1:0-78021 GCF_026153155.1 Photorhabdus aballayi
TCGGTGTTGTCGATGCCATGCACGGAGACTACAACCTGCTTACTTCCTTGTGCGATACCGCCGCGGTTATTCCAGCTGCCGTCGGTGCGGATATCCAGCGCATCACCGGCCTCGACCAGCCCGTACTGATTGTCAATCGATTGATAGGCGTCAAGCTGCAAACGCCCCTGACTGACCACCTTACCCTGTGTATTATTCAGACTCTGTGCCGTCAGCTGTAGGTTTTCGCCGCTCATTCCTCCGGACTGGTTATCAACACTGCCAGTGATGTTCAAGGTCAGCTGTTGACCAGCCAGCAGTTTGCCCTGACCGTTATTGATATCCGCCCCCGACGTGATGCTTAGTGCCGACTGACTCTGCAACGTACCGCGCTGATTATCAATTGCCTGACGGGTGTCAAGTTGTAAACGTCCCTGACTAACTACCTTGCCCTGCGTATTATTCAGGCTTTGGGCCGTCAGATGCAGATGTTCGCCGCTCACGTCCCCAAACTGGTTATCGACGCTGCCGACGGCGTTCAAAGTCAGCTGTTGACCGGCCAGCAGCTTGCCCTGGCCGTTATTGATATCCACTCCCGCCATGATACTCAGTGCTGACTGGCTCTGTAGCGTACCATACTGGTTATCCAGACTCCCTGCCTCAAGAAGCAAACTACCGTTGCTACCCACCACACCGCCGTCGCTATTGTCCAACAAGCCGCTCACCCGCCAGTGTTGCGCCATACCGTCGAGCGCCACCAGACGTCCCTGCCGGTTGTTCATGGAGGCGGCATTCAGACTGAGTTGCCGGGTTTCAATGCTGCCTTCGGTGTTATCCAACGCACCGGTCAGCGCAAAACGACTTTCCCCGGCGTCAACTTGGGACCAGACAGCACCTTGAGTGAACAGGCTATCAGCATCAACCGCCCAACGGCCAGCACGTACCTGCGCCTGCTGCGCCTCAATATTACCCGTGGTGTTCACCGTGAGTTGCCGACTGTCGACCTTTGCCTGTTGCAAGGCAACACCGCCGACTTGTGCCGTAATCACGACACGGTTGGCCGCCAGACTGCTTTGACTGACATCAACCCTATAACCAGTCACGTTGACATCTCTTTTACTCAGCAGACTGCCGCTAGCTTGGATATCGCTCCGACTGCTCAGTACCAAATCCGCCTCGCGCATCAGCGTACTGTTTACATCACTGCCTGCCAGCAAGTGCCCACTGCTCTGAATGCCCCGGTCAGACACCAACTGGATGTCACCAACTGCCGCCAGGGTACCTGACTGACGAATGCCACCTTCGCGGCTTTGTACAACAAGCTTCCCGCCACTGTGCAGTTTGCCGTGATGTTCAATACCGTCTCTAGCGGTCAGGGTGACGTCGCCACTGGCTTGAGTGACGGCTTCCATAGCCTCCGACTGCCAGCTGAGTCGGCCTTCGCTGCTTACGAACAGCGTTTTGCCTGCCTGCAAGTGTCCCCCCTGATTACGCACACCTACGCCCGCATCAGTGCCTATCATGCGGATATGGCCGCTGTACATGCCGCCCATCTGTCCCATGTCTATAGCCAACTCGGGGGCCTTATCATCCGCGCCCAGCGACATAACCGTCTTACCGTCCGCACTGATGCGGTTACGGCCCGCTACCACTGAGAGTTCCTCTTTGGCCCAAACGCCAGCATTCACTGCCACCGCCTGCGCCAGAATATCGACATACTTGGTGTCATGGCGAGGGTCACCGTTAAGTCCACCACTCCCAATATGCACCAAACCACGCTCTACCTGATACCCCGCTAGACTGCCGTCAGCGTTCAATTGCGGCTTACCTGTAGTCAGCGTCATGCGTCCGGCATTGATGGTGCCACAACCGTTACACACAATTCCCGACGGGTTGGCCACAATCACCTGCGCCCTACCGCCGGCTACCTCCAGAAAACCCCGCAGCTGGCTGGGATTGTTGCTGTTTACCTCATTAATAATGATCTGGGCCGACGCAGCGTTCGGGTCAAGCCGGGGGTTGCCCTGTATCATCCCGGCCAGTTGGGTGGAGGTCATTACCGCTGAGTTGTTGAGAATGGCTCCTCTCTGGTCAACATCAAATTGTTTATAGGAATTATGCGATACCCCTGCCTGGTTAGGTGCATTGATATTGACCTGCGGCAAGCCGTTTTGGGTTACTATGACTCCCGGCCGCATGGCAGGCGCCGCCTGTCCGTCAGCCACAATGCCACCAGCCGACGCTTGTCCGGCAAACAGCGCCATCCCCAGCAACCACAGTGCACGGCGCACCGTCACCCATAGGCGCGATACGCCGCGGCGTCGCCCAGTCGTGGTACTACAGCCGCGAGCCAGTTCCGATACCACCCGCAGTTCACCGTGCGTACGGCTGTAGATAAGGCAATAACACTGTTTGTTCATAAATCATGTCCGAGTTAAATAAAAGGCAACGTGTGCTTGTAACAAGGTTGACCAGTGCCATCAGATTTCTAGGTTAACACTGAAACCGCTACTCACTCCCGGGGTGTGAAAACCTTTTGGTTTGTAGAGCGGCACCCCAGCAAACAGGTCGTAATGGAACCGCCCCCACAGCATGCCACGTATACCCAAGGCGCTGCCTGCCAGCTGATGCCCAGCAAGATGACGGGTGCCCTGCCCATCCACACGACCGTAGTCTGTTGCCCAGTAAAGTTCATGACCTCGCGACAACACATTCCAGGCCAGCTCATTACGCCAGAGCAGCCCTTTTTCGCCGGACAGCATCTGCTCGCCGTCAAACCCGCGCACGGTGTAACGCCCGGCAATAGACATCCGGTCCTGCGGTGTCAGAGGATGTGGGCTCCACTGCCAGCGTACGCTGGTGTAATAACGCCAAGGCTGCTTACCCCAGGCGAAAGGGATATTCAAACTGACATCACCCAAGGCAATACCAGTACGGGCGCTACCCTCGTGATAGGCTTCTTCAGGCGCCCGCAAGGCCCCAAACGCTCCAGTGCCCCGCCGCCAGTTGGTGTTAGCGTCCAACGTGACATTACCAAGATAGCTGCGCTGGCTGAGTCCGAGTTCCCAGCCAGCAGTACGGCGGCGCTGTTGTGTCATCTCGATTCCATTTACAGCATTGGTGGAATGGCGGCGAAAGACTCGCATATTGAGAGTGGTTTTATGCGACTGATTGCGAAACAACAGCCGAGACACGGTAAATTGCGTATTCTCGCTCTTGCCGCGGTAAGTCAGCACTTGACTGACCTCAGCGATATTCTGGTGATAGGTGTAGTCGTTGTAGTTAGCGGAAAAAGCCCAGTAGCCGAGCGGGAAGAAGTAGTTAATAGTACGGGAGCGGTTACCAAAGGGGCCGCGTTCAAAAAAATCCTTGCCGATATTGGCATAGAACAGGTCGTTCTGGGCAAAAGGCGCGTCAATCGCCAAGGTCGCTGATCCCAGATAACGGCCGGTGCTTTTGGCGCCACTGTCATCAAGGCTCAGACTGAGGCGAACTGGGAGGCGACTTTCTTTCCAACTGACCAACAGATCACTGGTGGCTTCCTGTTGACTGGGCACGATTTTAATATCAGCCTCAGCACTGGGCACTCGTTTGAAGTTTTCCAGTGCCTGCTCAATATCGCGCAGGTTGAGAATATCCCCGGATGCGGCAGGCATGGCATTCCATAACCGCCCACGCCAGGAGGCTGGTTCATCAAAGTAGATGTTAGCAATGCGGCCAGGATGGAGCGTCAGCGTCAGCACTCCCTGCGTCAGATCCTGCTCCTGCGCCATCACGCGAGTGGTGACGTAACCTTTCGCCAGAATGGCATTCTGTACCTTGTTGATAGCCAGCAAAATTCCCTGCCTGCCCAGACAGCGCCCTTTGGCGCCCTCTGCTAACTCTAGCGCCCATTGAAAACGGCCGGCAGTGTCTCCCTCCAAACGCAGGGCGTTGATGGTAAAGCAGGGATGTTCATTATCAGGATAATCAGGCAGGAGCGCGTCGGGTCTCTTGAGCCGCACAGTCGGCGCCTTTGCCTCCAGGCGTTGTTCTAACGCTTGTTGCTGCTGTTTTTGATGAATAAAGAGTTGGTCATCTGCCTGCACAGGCTGAATAGCAAATACAGCCCATCCGGCCAACCCTACGAATATTTTGCCGCGAGCTACCGTTTCCATAGTTGAACCAGTAAAATACTTAATTATTATTTAATAATTTTGAGGGAAATATTAGGGAGAGTATTATGGTTGAAGGTGTTTTATTTTCAAGCCATGAGACTAATAATCAACCAAAAAGGCGACAATTCAGACTAACAGACTGTAAAAATGCAACAACATGGTAATAAATTAACATTAATGAAACGTATTTTGTGTAGTATTAAGCATATTCATCTGCATTTTACATGTCAAAAAAACAAAAGCACGACAAATATAATTAGCAAAAGTAATAAATTAAGTGATTTTCAAAGTATTTTTCAGCGTATTCTGACGGGAAGAGATCCCATCCGTTTATGACGAAAAACGCATCCCAATATTTTTCTTTCGATAACATCTTTCGCATCAACACCTGCCCAAACATCCCTCGTAGATTACCTTGCCTACGCCACCCCCTGATTCATCATGCCCGCAATATCACCTATCCGAACACCCGCCCATGCCAAGTCCCCCAGCCAAACCATCGGCAGGGCAACAAACAATGCGTTCATCACTAGACTCATAATTAAATCGTCGGAGGTATTCTGAAAACCCACCAGATTAGACAGGCTATGAGTTTCTGAACCGTACAAGGCCTCCAATAAATAGCTGTCCAGCCAGCGGACTGGTTTCTCACCATAATGTCAGAAAATTCAACGCAAACACGACAAAAGTCAACGTCAATACGGTTTTAAATTCTTAGGCAACAAACAGCAGGATCAACGGTATCAGGATATACAACGCCACTAGGATCAACGCCTGAATCATGGGCAAATCCTGACGTACCGCATTAAACATCGGGGTACTGCTCAATCCCCCTAACACAACGTGCCCCACAGGAACTCTCACACATCGGGAAAAATTGGTTTAATTATCCCCAGAACACTGACTCTTGCGGTCAGTACCACCAGCTCGGTCATCACGCCGTCGCACCTTTGGAGTAAATGATAATGATGTCGTACTGACTGAAGAGAGGATACTGCCAGATATTTCCCAGGCGCAAACAGCCATCAGAGGCATGTAGCTAGGAAGTATTTTCATTTTGTATGCTTATTCAATTGGTTAAGCATACAAACTGTCAAATTAGGGCATTTTACATTGAATTAACTTACGAGGAGATTGAAAATTCTTGTGTCAGTGACTCAATTCCGCTTCTGACACCATATCAAAGTGCGTTGGTTAAGAGATAAAATCTCGACGGGCGACCAAAACAAAACCTCGTATATAACTGTAGTTAAACTAAATAACTTTCCAAAATGGCGCTACACCTTATCTACTAATAACCCTGTTTATAACAATGGGTTGAAGAAAATCACGTGTAGCGAAATTATGAAATGGACACCTCGAGCCATGCTGAATACATCAGCAAACATATGAAGAGGTGTCCAATGGAACAAATTATCGGAATTGATCTGGCAAAGCGAGTGTTTCAATTATTGATTCAACCAAAATTGCCGTTTGTCACCACCTCCGCATTCTCCGACATCGCATATTTGAGGGCGTTGCACCGCGAGGGAAAACAAGTACAAGCTGGTTTTATGGTTTTAAACTTCATCGGGTTATCAATGATTGTGGTGAACTTTTAGCGGTTAAATTGACCTCAAGAAATAAAGATGATCGTCATCCCGTCAAAGCGCGGGTACAAGGGTTAACAGGGTGTTTGTGGCGATAAAGGGTATTTATCACAGGCCCTGTGCGATGAACTGGAAGCAGAAGGAATAACATTAATCACTCATGTCCGTAGTAACATGAAGGCAAAAGCGTTATCTCTCTGGGATAAGCTGATGTTAAGAAGGCGATTTCTGATAGAAACGGTCGTGGAGCAGCTCAAAAATATTTCTCAAATAGAGCATTCAAGACACCGCAGTCAGCTCGGTTTTTTATTGGAAATCGTCGCAGGCTTAATTTCTTATACATTCCAACCTAAAAAACCGAGCTTGAATTTACGGGATTGTGATATCGCTATTCTTAAACGAAGCTGAGGTTAAGTAGATGTATTGACAGGTAGTACCGACTCTCTGTAAACCTGGTAAATAAGTCAGTCTATCGAGACTGTTGAAATAATGAGGGCAGAGAGTGCGGATTTTCATCAGGGCTCATTGAAGCCAAATATATGTTTGCGACTACATTGTCAAAAAAAATTTACTCACCTACTTGAATTAAGTCGGTGTCCATATAGTTTATTTAGAATTAGAGGACAAACTGGATAATGTCGCTGAGGCAGCTCAGCTGAGGGCTAATTATCAGATAGTGCTGAGTCCAAACGGTATAAGAAATATTTAGCTACGGGAAAAAATGAATACAAGTGCTCTGCGTGTTGAGAAAGCAAGAGCATCGCTTGCAGCTGCATTATGATGATCTTCAGTTGAGAAATTAAGCCGGGAGCAAGTATACTGAAACGACAAAGTCCCTCGGTAACCATACTTGAACATCATTTTTCTCTAAAATGTATGCATATGGTATCGCTTACTCTACCTCTAATAATCTTGTTATTGGTTCAGACACTGCGTTACCACAGATAGTGAATATTTTCCTCTGGGTACTTGATACCACTTTTGGGAAGATTCTATGCGCCAAAGAGCTCATCTATTACCAGCCTCTATAACTTGAAAATAATTAGAGATAAGATAAAATTGGGTTATGAAATTTAAGCTAAATTTATTATTTTAAGGAAAATATGCAATGCGCCCAATAATAGCCTCTATTTTTGTAATATTTTTGTTATCTGGGTGCGTAACTTTCAAACAAGGCGAACCTTTAAAAAATGGAGTAGTAAGCTTCTTAGAATCAGAGTATCCACAGTATTCATCACACCGATTTAAATTAAATAAAGTCGTGGAACTTCATGTTAAACCCATATTATTTAATAAAATAAAAGAGTTTTGTAAAAATAAAAATGCAATCTTTGAGCAATACACGATGAACATCGGCTGGTGTATTTCAAAAGATAAAATCCCTTTATTTATGATGTATAAATCATATGCCGACCCAGATTTGGGAACGTTCACAATAGCTGAAAAACAAAATTATATTTCTGAGAAGGACTGGATAATATACTCAAAAGAATTTTATCCCTATTTATGGTCTGAATATAATAAGAGAGAAAGATGAAACCATTATTAACCACTTTTTTTGTTTCTGTCTTACTAGTCGGTTGTGCTAATGGAAGACTGAGAATAGGAACACCTCCTGTGAATGGAATCATAAGTGCAGTTGAAAATACATACCCAGAAAAACCAAGCTCAATGGTAAGCTCATGGCCTTATGCAACACTTCATACGGAAGGGGATGTTTTTCAATATTTGGAAAAGTATTGCCAGAATAAAAAAGCAATTTTTGAAAACCCATTACCGGCTGCTGGATGGTGTATAACCCCCGAAATGTACCCATTATTTATTTTTTACAGTGATGCTACTGGTGGATTAGCTATTAGGGAGAAGTCCACAGATACTGAAGATAAAGACTGGATAAATTATACGAAAGAAGAATTCGGAGCGTTATGGTATGGGGTACCGCTGTAAGGAGTCTGTACATTATTCTGTGTAATTGCCGCCTGATTATAAGTGATCGTCCAGACGATCACCGAATTCAATCATCAAACGGCTCATAACCAACCGCCAGTGATGGATTGGCATGCACCATTTTTTCAAGGCTTCCTGTAATCACTTTACGCATCGCGTCGTCCGTCGGGGAACATCTTACGTTTTTTTATTGCCTGTCTAATGTGACATCTATATTATTAACCATTTTTCATTCCTATTTTAGTTTATATTGTTTGTTTCTTACTTATTTCTTTATTACCTCTATTACCAGTTATATAAATAATGCTACCGACCAAGGAAACAACGGTGATAATAGATGCCACTTTAATCGGCTCATGGTGAGATATATAACCAATAAGCAATGATGCCAGTCCTGCACTACCTAATTGCAATGTTCCCATTACGCCGGAAGCTGTCCCGGCCGCTTGAGAATGAGTGGCAATTGCCGATGCAGTACCAAGCGGCAGCAAAAAACCATTACCGAAAGTCAATACTGATATTGTTAGCACAGAAGTTATCAATGGGTAGGAACTAAAAAACATTTGTATCGTGAAAGCGATACCTCCAACAGCAAAGATGAGATAGCCATGAGAAATCGTCTTTCTCATGCCCTGCTGGCGACTTAATTTCTTAGCAGTAAGATTACCCAACACGTAACTCAAAGAGAGCATTATATAGGTGTAACCAACATATTTTTCTGGTAATCCCATAGCTGTAAGAATAAATGGAGATTCAATCAAATAAGAAAAATATGCCGTATAAGCGAAGCAAGGTATTGCTGCATAGTAAAGGAACTCTTTATTTATTAGCACTTGGTAAGTACTGACCAATATATTTTTAATACTCAATTTTTGGCGTTTCTTTATTGGTAGTGATTCTTTCAGAACTAGCAAGCATAATATAAACGTGACTGTTATAAATAAAGTAAGAAATAAAAAACAGGCTTTCCAACCATAATGTTCACTTAATACACCTCCGATCATTGGTGCGATAGCGGGCGACATTCCCACAAAAGGGAAAATAATCAGATACAAATTGGCTGCCTCTTCTTTCCCCATCAAATCATTAATAATGGCACGGCTTAATGTAATACCAGCACAAGCACCCATTCCCTGGAATAAACGCAATAATAGCAATTCACTAATATGCGTACTGTAAAAAATACCGATTGTTGAAATTAGCCATATAATCATTCCAGAAATAAGAACCTTTTTTCTTCCTAAACAATCACTCAATGGCCCATAAATAAGTTGAGAAAAGGCTATACCAAATAGAAATATAGCTATTGCACTTTGTATACTAGATTCGCTAACGTGATAATAGTTTCCCATTTTACTCAAGGCGGGTAGGAATATATCCGATGAAACCAACCCTCCCATAGAAAGAAAAGCCATTAAAACGATAAATAATAAAGACGAAGATTTATTGCTCATGGACTATTAACCAATCAATATAATAAACATTACCCCAGAATAAATTCCGCATAAAATAAAAAACATGCACCAGTTAAATTTACACCAAATGCACACAATCACTTACTTAATGAATAAATTAATAAAATCAAAATAATTTTAATTTCACATTGGCAAATTACACATTGGCATAGCTATTAATTTACACAATCTCTTTAATAATTAACATTTATAAAAATAAACTTATGTAAATATCAACTGAAAATATAGTAACACTAATAACATTTTTTAGTAAACAAAAAAACATAAAATTTAAATTCAAAAACAAATAAAAAAAACACAAAACATAGCATATAATACTGAAAATAAAGTCATTATTATTATAAATATAATAACCGATGTTATTATATGAGCAGTGATATATACCCTATGGATTTCAATATGCATGGCGACGGCAAGAGAGCGAATCCCCGGGAACATAGCGAACTATGTGACCGGGGTGAGTGAGAGCAGCCAACAAAGAGGCAACTTGGAAGATAACGGGTATATTTTTTAAAAATTTACAGGCTAATAATACCAGATCACATTTCCCTACCATTGTTAAGACCCGAAAACTGAGGAGGTATACATGCTAATTTCCGGTAGTTGTCACTGTAAGAATATTGAATTTACATTTAACTGGGAGCCTGAACCTCTGGAAATTCCGGCACGAGCATGTAGTTGCTCTTTTTGTATCAAGCACAGCGCCGTCTGGACATCATACCCAGCAGGGCGACTTCGGCTGAATATCCGAGAACAAAAGTTTCTATATAGGTACTCTTTTGAAACAGGTACAGCGCAGTTTCATATTTGTAGCCAGTGCGGAGTAGTACCTGTTGTCATCAGCCAGATTAATGGTCACGATTATGCCGTCGTTAACGTCAATACCTTTGAAAACGTTGATCCTACATTGTTTAAATATGTTTCTGCTAAGTTCACTGATGAAAGCGAGCAAGCTCGATTGACTCGTCGTCAACAAAACTGGATCGCTAATGTTGAATATATATGTTGAATATATATAGGCTATATCAGAGAAAAAACTAAAGGCGACGTAGATTTAGAAGCCAAATTGGCTGAATAAGAGAGGAAGGCGTTTTACAACCATCATAGACCACATGTACCACAGACAACAATGGGAGCTAGAAAGGTAAAACGCCTTATGAAACTTTTGTTGAAAAAATGAGAGGTTACAAATGCTCTGTCAGGGGAGATAAGAGATCTCACAAGTAAAGTTCTTCTAAATTATACCTTCCTGAAGATCTCCACTATTTTGTTTTCTTTGACAAAAACTTTGCTCGTGCCTCAGGCGCTTAGTTCCCTTCTTAAGCAAATCTCAGGTTAATTAGTTTGTGCTGCTGAAGTTGATACACTAGGTATACTTTTACTGTCACTTAGAATCACTTTATAGTCAATCCCACTAATATTCACTGTTGTTGATGAATTCGCGGACCATGCCTTGCCACTCACAGATCAATAATATCCGGTCTTACCATTTGCGTATTTTCATGAATACCGTGGCAAGTTGCTGATAAAACCAGCAAAAGTCGCAGTCAAACACATGCTGAGGAATATACGAGAGCTTATCAAAACCAATGCAACCGCCAAAACGGAAAACCTGATCCGGCAACTCAACAGAAAGTTGAGAGGCTGGGCCAATTATTACCGCCATGTTGTGTCGAAAAAGACCTTTGCTTACGTTGACCATCAGGTGTTTCAGGCTCTGCTTATCTGGATAAATCGACGACATCCAAACAAATCAGCCCGATGGAAGCAAAAGCGTTATTTTCGTCGCCTTGGTTTACGTCAATGGACTTTCTTCTCGATGTTCAGGAATGTGAAGGGAGAACAGGGATGTCTCGACCTGTTCTCAATGGCGAGTACCCCGATCGTCCGCCACATCAAGATCAGAGCTAATGCGACCCCTTATGATCCGACATACCGACAGTACTTTGAGCGTCGTGCACAGATCAGGTAGCCCGAAGCGGAGCATAAGGGAAGGGATTTATCCAGGAGTAAAGCACGTTGGGTTACCGGGTCATTACCAGGCCTTAGTAAGGCTTGAGCCGTGTGCGCTGAAAGGCGCACGCACGGTTCTTAGAGGGCTGGAAACAGGTAACTGTCTCTGGCTACTCTGCGAATATTCAGGGAGGATTGTCTCCGGATTTAAGATTCCCCTATACTTCAGGGCATGTTTCAAAAGTTACTTGATGAGAATAATGAATGATGAGTGCTAACTCAATCAAACAAGCGGTCTGGAATGCATATGATATTTTTCGTGATATAGGCATCCTACCCATTTGCAACGATTTCTTCCTCACTCTGTTTTTTAAAAATACATATTCGATGTACACAGAGAAAAAATAGAAGACATGGAGGCTGCATAATGAATCAACCCGCATTACCGGAATCAAACCTATTGCTAGACAATATTAGGGCGCTATTAACCCAAGGTCGCAAACAAGCCGCACAAGCAGTCAATACTGTTATGGTGCAAACTTATTGGGAAATTGGCCGCCTGATTGTCGAAGATGAACAACAAGGACAGACGCGCGCTGAATATGGTAAGAAAGTACTCAAAAACCTTCCACTTCTTTAACCAAAGAGTTTGGCAAAGGCTTTGATAACTCCAATCTTCGTTATATGAGATTGTTTTATATTACTTTTCCAATTCGTGACGCACTGCGTCACGAATTGAGCTGGACACACTACCGCACCTTAACCCGCATTGAAAACGAGCAAACCAGACAATGGTATATGAAAGAAGCAATTGAGCAGGCTTGGGCTGCTCGCGCGTTAGAACGCCAAATCGGTACCTTCTATCTATTACGAGCGCTTGCTTTCTACTCAAGCAAAGCAACAAAATATCCAGTCTGTACTGGATGAAGCGCAGCAAAAAACCACGGCACTGACTTTATCGGCAAAAGATTACTTGCGTGACCCATATATTTTCGACTTTTTAGGTTTACCGAGTGCTGCACTACAAGAAAGTGAACTTGAACAAGCGCTAATTGACAATCTGCAAAAGTTCCTGCTGGAACTCGGTAAAGGCTTTGCATTTGTCGAACGTCAGCAACGTATCAGTACCGATGATGGTGATTATTACATTGATTTGGTGTTCTACAACTTTCATCTCAAATGCTTTTTGTTGATTGACCTGAAAATGCATAAGCTCACCCATCAAGATGTGGGGCAAATGGACATGTATGTGCGCATGTACGAAGAGAAAAAACGCCGCAGTGATGATAACCCAACCATCGGCTTAATTTTATGTACCGAAAACAATCATACCGTTGCCAAATATTCAGTACTCAACGACAGCAAGCAATTGTTTGCCTCAAAATACATGTTGGAACTGCCAAGTGAAGAAGAGCTTCGTTTACAGCTCGAAAAAGAGCGTCAGCATTTGTTAGATCAACAAGAAAAACCGCAGTAGAATTTTTTTACTTTGATGCGTAAAGGGGAGAAAATTTCTCCTCTTGAATCTACGCCAACTCCTTTGAAGCAATTTTGAGGCTTGGGTTTTGTGTCTGCTCAGTGCCTTGAACTTTCTCTTGGCCCAGCGCACCAGCGCTTTGTTGAGTTGCCTGAAGACCTTATACAGTTCCGATCGGCAAAATTGCCCATAATAATTCAACCAGCCATTGATTATGGGGTTTAGCCAGTTTGCCAGTTGTATCAGGTTCAGTTCTATCCGCATTCGGATCTTCAACTTACGGATTTTGGATCTCATGGCTTTTTGGGCGGCTTTGCTGACTGCCGATGTAAAACTCACAAACAAACTGTTTCTTTTACGGTTCCTGACCCACCTTGGCCTGAACGTATATCCAAGAAAATCAAAACAGGTATGTTCATATTTTCCTTTTCGTTCTACATCCTTACAGTAAGCAATCCGGGATTAGGGTCAGAAGGACAACATATTTTTATGGTAAAGGTTGTTAAGTGCTTCTTTGGTACTTTGACTAAAAAAATGGATAAATGCGAGCCCACAAGATTTCAAACGCGAGCTCTTACAAAGTAGAAAAAGAAGGCGTTTTACAACCATCATAGACCACATGTACCACAGACGACATGGGAGCTAGAAAGGTAAAACGCCTTATGAGACTTTTGTTGAAAAAATGAGAGTTTACAAATGCTCTGCGAAGGAAGGTCTGAGATCTGACATTTTATGCTGCGTAATTAACTGATTTCTTTACCCTCTTATTCTTCATTCTTTGCTTTGCAAGTTGGCTCGCTGAAGTGCGAGGTTGTAATGATGCCACTTCACTTTCTTGAGTGTTATTCAACTTAGATGCTACCGCATTTTCTAGTTTCGACACGGTGCTGTAAGTAAACATCATTGATATAGGAATATCGTGACAGATACGTTGCTTAAGCCTTTCATTGATTTGAACGATATCCAATGATGTAGCACCGAGTGCAAAAAAGCTGCAATGCTCATCAATTTCAGAAAGCCCGAGCTGGTGTTGTACTTCTTCTGAAATTACCTGTTTAATCGAAATACTTTTATCTATGATCCCACTTTTAGTCTCTGCCAAAGTACTGGTTTTCTCTTTTTCCAGAGTATTTAGTCTTTCCTCAATGGGTATGACAGAAACTAATAGTCGTTGTTGAGTCGCCTGTGAAAGTGCTTGTAGAAATACAGCTTCACCTTGCTGATTCGTTAACCCTTCTGTGGATGCGTCAATTTTCATATTTCTCAACGCCATGCCAACTTCCAGCCAACGATCCCAAGCGAGAGAATAGACCTTGAATTTTAGATCTCGCCTATCAGCAATAGCGTCGAGAAATGCATTAGCAGCAACATAAGCCGATTGCCCAGGAGCGCCAGAGTAAGAGAGTAATGAAGAACATAACACCATCGAACTTAGCGGTTTCTCTTCAAAGTACGATAGCAGGTTCATCGTTCCTTCTACTTTAGCAGTCATGATTTTACGATGTGATGATATATCAGGTTGCATAATCAACGCGCCAGCATCCGAGCCAGCGCTATGGATCACCATATTGATGGCCCCATAATCATTTTCCAGACATTGTAACGTGTCAAAAAGTTGGGTTTTATCTGTCACATCCAATTGTCGCGGTATCACTTCCCCACCGAGTTGTTCGATCTTCTCCAGACACTCAATTTGTTTAATTAACGCCGATTGCTTCTTGTTTCCCTTGATATTTGCCCACTGTGAACGTTCAGGAATAGCTGTTCGAGATGCCAGCACAATACGGGCCTTATAATGTTGTGCCAGGCTTTGTGATAACTGCAAAGCAATTCCACCGAGTCCACCACTGATTAAGACTAAGCATCTCTCACGCAACCCATTACATTGTTGATGAGTTTCAATTCTTTTATTCGGCAATGCTTTGAACTCTGGCAACCAAATTTGATTATGTCTTATTGCCAATCGATGATTAATATCAGAGCTAACTAAGTGACGAAATAAAGACTGGGTTGAATTATCCTTTGCTAATTCATCGAAGGAGATGTCAATTTGATAGCCATAATGCTCTTGATGCTCGTAGTTAATTGACTGTATTAAGCCTTTCAATAATGAGATAGCCGCATCGGTGGCTTCATACCCGAGTACATTCTCAATTTGAGGCGTTAACAGAATAAACCGAGAGGCCGCGAGTGCCTTAACGGACAATATTTCTTTAATACATGCGAGCCATTCAAGATAATGTGCTATTGGATCACAAACAAAGTCTTCTGCATTCGGGATTAATACAAACGAACAACAGCCCGTTAGATTTAACGAAGGTAGCTTGTTAACTTCATCGACAAAGATAACATTGCGCATTGGTAAAACATTATCGACTAGCGCTCTATTGCTATCAGCTCCACGACGCGTGGTTAGAACATATACCTGACCTTCATGTGTTATTTTCTCAATATCATCACACGAATTTCTATACCATACTGGTTGATATAAAATATTTTGTTTGATATCCGGTAATTTAATCTGTGGTGTTCGACCTCTTACAAGTCTATCTCTGAGCTTTGTGAACTCTTGTTCGGCAAATGCGTACACAGGTAAATGAATGAGACGACCAGATTGATTGCTCGACTCTTGCCAATTCCCTAATCCGACAGTACACCACAACTTAGCAATTTGACTGTAAAAATAGGCGACATCACCCTCTGGCAAATTCGGATGTCTTAGCATATTGGCAATATGTATTTGCTGATCCGGTTTTTCTTTGAAGAACTTCTGTACACAACTGGCGAGAGTATTGCCTGGCCCCACTTCGATGAAAACCAGATCCTGCTGTGAAGAAAGCGTCTCTAAACATCCTAAAAAGTCGACTTTATCTCTTTGATGAAACAACCAATATACCGGTTTTCTAATTTCATTATTGTCATGCCAATCACCAGATAAGTTCGACAAAATTGGGATGCCGACAGCATTAAACGCAACGGTTTGCAACGCCAGCGCATATTCATTCTGTATTTCATCGATTGTTTTAGAGTGGAACGCGTGGGTCGTTTTCAGCTTACGCGAATGAATACCCTGTAGTTGCAAGTAAGATTTTAGGTTCTCGATATCTTCGATAGAGCCAGACAATACCGTCGATTCTTTACCATTAACCGCCGCAATTTCTAAACTTCCTTCCAATAGTTCTACAGCTTGCTGTTTTGATAGCGGCACACTTAACATGGCTCCCGGAGACATTTTCTCCATCAATTGTGCTCGCCGACCAACCAAAAATAGAGCATCTTTTAGCGTAAAAACTCCTGAAATAGTCGCCGCAACATACTCGCCCAAGCTGTGGCCGAGTAACATATCGGGCTGAATGCCCTTCGATTCCATTAATCGCGTTGTCGCGTACTCAATGATGAATATAGCAAGCTGTATGATTTCGGCAGGAAATACATGAGAACTTTCCGGCTCCATTAAGTAGCTTCTTATCTGTTCTCCTTTTTCATCGTCCAAAAGCGACAGACAGTGCTCTACATGTTCTTTAAAAACTGACTCACGGAAATATAAACCTAGCCCCATAGCCTGATATTGCGAGCCTTGGCCTGGATAGAGAAAAACAATACGTCTGTTTGAACGTTCACATCTACCGCGAACGAAGTCTGCTGTAGAATATGTCGCCCTGTCGTCTGAACAAACCAATACAGATCGATGACTAAAATGTTCACGACCATTTTGTAAAGTATGAGCAACGTCGGCTAATTTATTAGGATTAGAGGCTAACCACTCGATTAACCTGCTCTCCATTTCAGCCAAACTCCACTCAGATTTAGCAGACAGCGGGAGTAGTTTTACTGCATCGGAAGCTTGATCATCGTGAGGTTCACAAACATATTCTTCCAGTATCACATGAGCATTTGTTCCCCCAATACCAAATGAGCTCACCCCTGCTCGCCTCACGGTTGCACTATCCCAATCTTTACTGTCCGTATTAACATAAAAAGGTGAAGAAGAGAGTTTTGTTTTGGGATTAGGATTCGTAAAGTACCGATTAGCGCACAGCTTTTTGTGTTTTAACATCAGAGCTGTTTTTATTACTCCGGCCATGCCAGCCGCACTATCAAGGTGGCCAATAATCGACTTTACCGACCCAATAGCAATACTCTGCTGTGGGACTGTGGAGAAAACTTTATTCAGAGCGGTTATTTCTATTGGATCGCCAAGCTTTGTCGCCGTCCCGTGGGTTTCAATATAAGAAATGGACTCAGCTTCAACCTTAGACATAGCCAAAGCACCTCTAATCGCTTCGAATTGTCCGTCAATACTCGGTGCGGTGTAACCGACCTTCCTTGCACCGTCGTTGTTAAGCGCTGATCCCTTAATCAAAGCTAAAATAGGCCGTCCCTGCTCCAATGCAATCTTGAGCGGTTGCAACACGATCGCGCCAACACCTTCGCCACCGACCGTACCGTTCGCCATTTCATCAAATGGTCGGCAAGTTCCATCTGGAGAAGTGATCATGCCATCTTGATGTAGGTAGCCCTGTTGATGAGGTGTCACTAAGGTCGCAGCGGCAACGAGCGCCGTCTGGCACTCGCCTAATAACAAGGCTCTTGATGCCAGGTGTATTGCGGTGAGAGATGAAGAGCACGCTGTCTGGACGGCAATGGCAGGCCCTGTTAAACCTAATTTGTACGCCAGTCGAGTTGCCGCAAAGTCTTTCTCTACTAAGTTAAACGCAGAAAAAAGGCTGGCGCCATCTTGTTCACACTCATCATAAGCGGCCATTTGCCAACCGAGTTGAGCGCTTGACGCTAAATAACAACCAACCGCCCCCTTATATTCAGACGGTACAATGCCGGCAGAACCTAACGCTTCAAAACCACACTCATGTAATTTACGAATTTGCGGCTCTAAAAACTCAGCTTCACGCTTGTTATAATTAAAAAAATCAGCATCAAATGTTAGGGGATTATCAATAACCCCCTTGGCATTGACATAATTTTCACTCGAATAATGCTGTTCAGGCACGCCATTTTTCGCCAATGTTTCATCAGAAAAACGAGAGATACAATCTTTACCCTCTAGACAATTTTTCCAGAAACTCTCTACTGTTTCACTATTAGGGAAGCGACAAGAAATACCGACAATAGCTATTTCTAATCCTGTTAATTTTTTCCTGGTAGCTTCGTGCATATGATTATCTTTTTTCATGATTTTTAATATTAGCAAATGCTAAATTAGCTATTGAATTATTGAGAGACGTTTAATTAAAATATCAATATATTGCAATTGATATTTTTCGAATGGATGATATTGATGAAATCTAAATTTAAAGACCAAATATTTTCAATGCTTCATCGAACTGCTCTGTTGAATTAGCTCCGTTATCCGAATTATCTATCGGCTGTTCATTTTCATCTATATATTGTGCTTGTGACTGAATCGTCGTGTATTGAAACAAATCAACAACTTCTATTTCTCGAGCAAATACTTCACTCAACTTGAAACTAAGCTGTGCTAACTTAAATGATGAACCACCTAAATCAAAGAAGTTATCGGTTAAGCTGATATTCTCCTTTCGAGTACTCAGTAAATCCGCCCAGATATCGAGTACTTGCTGTTCCGTCTCGCTATTACATGCCACAACTCTCTTTTGCACTACGTCGAAACGAGGATCGGGTAATTTAGCGTTATCAATTTTACCACTGCTATTTTGTGGGAATGAATCAACTGCAATGAAATATGCTGGAACCATATAATCAGGAAGATGAGATGCAATTTCCTTACGAAGTGCATCGAAATCAATTTCCTCAGTAGTACAAATGTAAGCGATTAATAATTGATTATCAGGATCTTTGTTATTGACTATCACATGGATATCAACGATTGGCTTAATATCATCCGCGGAATACCGTTTTAATATCTCTTGTTGAATAACTTTTTCTATTTCGCCAATTTCTATTCGATATCCGTTTATTTTTACTTGACTATCTATTCGTCCTAAATAAATCATACCTTCCTCACCAATATATCTTGCCAGGTCACCTGTTCGATAGTAACGCTTACCATTTATGAAGATAAAAGATTCTTGAGATAATTGAACATTATTGACATACCCTTTTGCCAACCCTTTCCCAGATATAGCAATTTCCCCCACCGCCCCTTTGGGAAGAATTCGCATAAACTCATCAAGCAGTACAATTTCCTCACCGGACATTGGCAGGCCAATAGGAATAGTCTTGGTCTTTATCTGGCTTGAAGCGTTAAATTCAAAAGAGAGCGATTGTACGCAACATTCTGTCGGCCCATATGCGTTAGAGGCGTTAGGAACAGACGCCCAACACTGAGCGAAATTCAACCAGCTTTGCCGCTCTAGCTTTTCACCGCCAATCATCAGATGCTTTACCTGACAATCAATGCGTTGACCATTCATTTGTGACCTAATCATCCTTAAATGAGTTGGAGTACAATCGGCAATGTGGATCTTCCTGTCGCGCCAAAATTGACTGATTCTCCTGCCATCTTTCCTGACTTCATCAGGCACGATATGAAGCGTATGGCCCAGTAAAAGCGCTGGATACATCTGCTGTACCGACGCATCAAAACTTAGGGCTGATATCATTGAGACGTTCAAATCCCACGGGTAATTGCGATAAACCTTTTGCTCTAGTCCTTTGACCAAATTGACGACGGCACGGTGAGGAATTTCAACCCCTTTTGGATTACCCGTCGAGCCAGAGGTAAAAATAACGTAAGCGGAATCTTGACCATTAATTTCAGGTAATTGAACGTCTTGTGTTGCATCAAATCCATCTTGTTGCAGATTGTCATAGGTAATCTGGCTGTATTCTTCCAATTCCAGTCTGGTATCAATTGACGATATAACTAATCGCATGTCTGCAATATCTAATACATATTTCTTTCTGCCAACAGGCCAATTTATATCAAAAGGACAGTATTTTCCGCCTGCTTTAAGCACCGCGAACATTGCCACTATTGCTGAGCAAGATCGCGGCATATGTATACCAATCGTATCGCCTCTTTCGATACCTAACGCTATTAACCCGATGGCGCAGGCGTCGCTCAATTTGTCCAATTCAGCGTAACTCAATTCCCCCACGCCATCCGCAATAGCCGTTTTTAAAGGATGAGTACCTACCTGTTGCTTAAATAAAGCCAGTATCGATTGCTCGGTATCAATACCATTTTCTGCTTCAACAACATTTAAGAAAAAGGGATCAGGTATTAGCAACTCAGAAACTTTACCATCAGAGCGTATTTTACTCGCCCAAGATTCCACCATATTCATCATAGTGATGACGTATTCTGAATCGTATATGGAAGTCACTTCGCATGATATTAGCGCATTATCATGTTCAAAGAATAATTGTGATAAGGAGCGCTCAGAAAATTCATCAGACTCCTTTTGACAATTTTTCAATACAACAGATAAAGGGAAGGTGACTGTACTATCAAAAATGTTTTGAAAAGACTCCACGGAATACGCAAGCTTTTGTTGCATATTTGTTGAAGCCGCTACGATCACCTCTTTTAAGGTGCATTCACTATCAAAGTTAAACGGTAAGCATAATATCTTTGGTTCAGTTGAATCTTCGAGATAATTTCCAGTAAGAACAGTCACCTCAGAACTTTTCAACATCATTGCCTGCGCATAAGCGGCCAAAGAGGTGAGCAATATACTCAATCGTTTATTTGAACCATTTGCAATTGAGAGTAAGGTGTTTGAAGTTTCTTCAGAAAAGCTAAACTTTGTTGGTTTAGATGAGATATCTTTGCAATAAGAAATCTCGCACTCTGGACTATGGTATTCCGATAAGAATCCCTTCCAATAATTTACCGTAGCTTCACTAATTACATTACCATTATCAGCCATTTTAATATCTCATCTTTAAAAATTAATTAGCCATTCCACTTCATCGTAATTTCTAATTCACCAGTATGTTCATCTACACCTTCCTTTTCCTCTATAAAGCCATTCATTTTATAAAAATCTCTCGCCAGCTTATTTTTCGAATAAACGTTAAGCACTAAATCACTTCTTTTACCGAAGGCATCTAATAGTAATTTCTTGCCAATTCCTTTACCTTGAAAATCAGGATGAACAAATATTGAGGCGAGAATATTATCAACCAAACTGACAAACCCAACAATTTCATCATTATACTTTGCAACCATAGTTTCAGCGCTAGGAATATAGATTTTCATCATATCTTCCTTACATGAACTCCAAAAACTCTCGCTAACAAAGTTATGGCATTTGATCGAAGCAAGATACCAAATATCTACAACCTTTTTTATTTCTTCAACATCACCATTTAATTCTGTTAAGATAACGTTTTTAACATAGTTTGCAGTCATTATTATTTATCTCCATATTTATTAATTAACAAAACTGACTCTTTTCTTCATTTTTCCACGACGTTCCGCTAACCGGTCTCGTCTCGACATAGATTCTTGTTTATTGACCAAATTGATTTCCTGTTTTTCACCGGATTCAATATATGAAATAAGACTAGCCATATTCGTGTATGTGAAGAAATCAACCACTTTTAACGGGAAAGGCAGGAACTCATTCAAAACATTTGTGATTCGAAGAAGCTTTATCGAGTTAGCCCCTAAATCAAAGAAACTGGTCTTAAGGTCTATTTGATCTATCTCTAAAATTGAACAGAACACTTCAAGCACTTTATCTTTATAACTTGAACGCTCTAAGTCAGAAATATTTGGACTTGTTAAATCAAGATCAGGCAGGCTTGCTAAATCGACTTTCCCATTTGTTGTCAATTTAATTTCATCGACAGCTTTAAATATGCCAGGCACCATGTAGCTAGGAAGAGATTCAGATAAATAATGCCTTAGATTATTCTGTTGAATATCCTGATCAGAAACGTAATAGGCAACTAGCTGATCTTCTCCATGAATCTTCTTAATAACCACAACGGCATTATGGCATGCGTCATATGACTTTATTTTTGTCGCTATTTCATCTAGCTCAATTCTATAGCCTCTCAACTTTATTTGATTGTCTATTCTACCAATATATTCAACATCCCCCTCACCGTTAAAGAAAGCCAAGTCCCCTGTTTTATAGAGTTTTGATTTATGATCAAAGGGGCTATCAATAAATTTTTCAGCCGTTAAATCTGGCCGATTCAAATATCCTCTGGCAAGAACGTTTCCACCGATATAAATCTCACCGGGAACACCTATTGGTTGAGGGTGTAAATTCTTATCTAAAATATATATTTTAGCGTTATTAATTGGTCTACCAATGGGAACAATCGGGTTTTCTTTTTGATCTTTTTGATATTGATAGATCATGCAACCAACCGTTGCTTCCGTTGGGCCATATTCGTTATAAATAGTGACTCCAGGCTTTAACTTATCTGTAATTTCTTTACACAACTGACTTTCTAATTGTTCACCACCCAGAATAAACGTCTGTAGTGAACTTTTATTATCACAGATTTGATTGAGTAAATTTAATTGCGAAGGCGTGATCTTGACATGACTTAGACTTTGGTTTTTAGCCACATCTTGTAAGGCTTCAAATGATTCTTTAGCGATAATTTCTATTTCTCCGCCAGAAATTAGCGGGCACCAAATAGAAGTCACGGTCAGGTCAAACGCCAGGCTGGTAAACAAAGGATAAACCGAACGATAACCCTCTGCATGATAGGAACTAATCGCCCAGTAAATATAGTTCATAACCGTGTGGTGTTCCAACATCACCCCCTTTGGTTCTCCGGTAGACCCTGAGGTAAATATCGTATATACAAGGTCGTTTTCAGAGTATGCCAAACTTGGTAGCTGACTGTCACCCTCTTTTATCTCTGACAAACTGAGCAAATCGTCATGGTAAATAATATGTTTAATGCCATTAGATAAGATCTTATTCACTCGTTCTTCAGGCGTGGATATATCGATTGGAACATAAGCAGCACCTAACTTATTTATCGCAATTAATAGTGCTATGGTATGAATGCTGGCACGACATTTAACTGCAACGAACTCCTGATGCTTAACGCCTTTTAAATAGAGATTTTTTGCAATTTGGTTAGATAACTCATCGAGTTGCGCGTAAGTAACGCGAGTACCTTGCTGTCTAATGGCGATATCGCCTTGATATTTTTCTGCGGCAACCTGCCACGCTAAAGTTAAATGAGCAGGCCCCGGTAATGGAGCATCATTATTGTTAAAATCAATAATTAACTGATTATATTCTTTCTCATCCAAGAAACAGAGTTCAGATAAAGTCTTTTCTGCATTATAAGCTATCGCTTTTAATACTCTCGTGAACTGTTTCAGGATGCCATTAATAAAATATTGTTCGTATTTTTCGGCATTATAACTGAATTTTAAAATCGCGGAATCAAGCAAATTAACTTCTAAGCTCAGATCGAAATTTGTGGTTTCAGATGTTGTGTATGAAAGAATATCCACACTTGTTGACAACTCTTGTAATCTTCTCGAAATTGGATAATTTTCTATCACCACAATACTATCAAAAAGATTATGCTTTATTTTATTAACGCTTTGTATTTCAGATATTGGATACTCTTTATAAGCATCCCTATCCAATATACTAGATTGCACTCTCTTCATGATGCTTAAAAGCGTCGTTTGGCTGGAGAGATTATCGATTAACAATGGTGGAGTTTGAATATATAAACCAATACTATTTTCAATCCCAGGGATTAAATTATCTCTACCCGATACTGTGGTGCCAAAGCAGATAGATTCTGAATCATTATACTTTGATAAAACAATTGACCAGGCAGCGTATATTGCAATAGCAAGCGTAAATCCATTCCCTTTACAATATAATTCAACTTCGCTTATTATATTCTTATCTAATGTACATTCAACTTTACCTATTCCTTTTGAGAGTAAGTTTTGTTTACTTGGTAAGCTAATTGCTGCGTCTTGAGATATGGCGCCAGTCCAAAATCCTTTTGCTTCATTACATTGCTTAACTTTATTTAAGTGAATAATATAATCTTCATAATCAAAAATTTTTCCAACACATTTTAATTGAGGATGATCATAATAATCCCAAAGTTGGGTTATTAGTAACCCCAAACTCCAACCATCCATACAAATGTGATGATATTGAACATGAAGTATATAATTATCTTCGCTTACTTTATATAAGTTAATTTTGACTGGACAATGTTCTAAATCAATTTCAGTTTTTTGAGAAATTATCTCATTAATATTTTCTTGAGCTGCCCTAAAGCTATTATTTTCAAATGTTCTGAAATCTATGTGAAGCGGTTTATCCTCAAAAATAATCTGAACTGGATGGCTTAACCCTTTCCAGCGATAAACCGTTCGTAATGCTTGATGTTCTGATACCACTCTGTTCCATGCAACTTCTAATTTCTTTTCATCAATCAGACCAGCAATGGTTAAGGTAAAGTTTGTCACGTAAACATCTTTGCCACCCTCTTCAATGGAATGATAAAGCATTCCTTCTTGCATTGGACTTAAAGCGACAATGTTATAATTCACAGGCATTTCTTAATCCGTCCATTTCATGGCAATTTATGCGACTTATATATTTCATGGGCATTTTCTATGCCCATTAATATATTGGATATTTTCAAATACCCTTCTGATATTACTGTTGTATTGCGCATATCCTGGAGCATACAGTAGTAATGTTCTAAGCTTTCCGTCTCAATAATAACAAAATCTTGAAAATCAGCAGAAAATCCTTCCGAATCTACTGTTCTAAGACTAATAAAATCATTGTACTTGACTAGAATTTCAGGCAGCGATTCATTCTGTAATTGTTCTCTTTGAGAACGATTTAAAGCATTCCATTTATCACTAAAAACTAATGTCCAAATAATTACATATTTCATATCAATCACCGATTGAACTTCAGATCATTTACTATTTTATTGATCAATCTACTTGAGAAATTATTAAGATAAAAATGATCCCCATCAAAAGTACTATGCAGGAATTCACCACTTACGTAATCTTTCCAACAAGAGATCATTTGAGGCGTTACTACCGCATCATATAGGCCAGAAAAACCATGAACTGTCGTTTTGTCGCTAACTTTCAAATCGCTCATACGCCAGGATTCTATTATTCTAAAATCACTCCTCACAATATCTAACATCATTTTCATCACCACTTGGTCGTCACAAAAGTCCTTCGAACCTCCTAATTTCTCAAGATATTCGATTAACTCATCATCATTGAATGACGCGCGAGATAAATTTTCCTTATTTTTTAAGTGTGGAGGTTTGCAAGCCGAAATACCTAACCAAACCGGGGGAATAGCTAAACTCTGTAACCTTAGCGTCAATTCATACGCTATAAAGCCCCCCATACTATGGCCGAAAATGGCGAATGGCTTATCCGTCTGAATTTGATGCAAAAATAACTCGATAACCTGCTCCATCGATTTCGGCAGCGGCTCACCAAAACTCATCCCTCTTCCCGGTACTTCAAGAGCGATACATTTTATCCAGCCCGGCAGTAAATGCGCCCAAGATCGATAAAGCATGTGCGAACCACCGGCATGGTGAATCGAATAGAGCCGAATATCTGCATTTTTGCTATCGTTAATATCTATAAAATTTTTCATATTTTTAAATAATGTCAATAGAGTGGAGTATGTTTTACTCCATTAATCAAACCATTAAAAGTTAAATTCTAAAAGACTTTCATCTTTAGGAATGTCCAAATTCACTTTTTCATGTTCAAAATATTCAGCAATAGCAACATTCGGATGACTTAAAAGATCATTGACTAGATTAATATATCGCTCTATGAAAAATTTAATCTTTTCGCTTGTAAATAATGCACTCTTATACTCAAAGCTAAACTCGTATCCATTATTGATTTCTTTCACAAAGAATGCCAGGTCAAACCTGGAACTCTCTTGTTCTATTTCATATCGGCTTAACTTCAAATTAGGCATCTCAAAATCAGACATGCCAATATTCATATATGAGAATACGGTATCGAATATCGGCATTCTATTTTTCTTAGGCTTGATATTTATTGCTTTAACTATTTCTTCAAATTGAATATGAGAATTATCAAATGACGAGATAACAACATCAGAAACCGAGTTAACTAAATCCCTAAAAGTCATCGTTTCATCAAAATCAAATGGTATTGGAAGAAGGTTGACAAACATACCTATTACATCTTGCAACTCACTTTGTGGCCTACCCAATATTGGCGTTCCAATGCAAAATTCCATCTGCTTTGTTAAATCAGCTAATAACAAGTAGTAAGTAGAGATGAAGATCATGAAGTTAGTTGCACCATCTCTACTGAATTCATTAACCAGCCGTTCGGTAGTTTCATTTGCTAAATAGAAGTAAAGCCTTTCCCCACAATCATCTGTTATCTGTTCCCGATCAAAATCATACGGCAGTTGAAGTTCGGGTATGTTTTTTAGCTTTCCTAGCCAAAAGTCTTTTTGTGCTAATACTCGGCAACTATTTGCTATTTCACTTTGCCAAATAGTGTAGTCTTTATACTGTATATTGAGAGGCGTTAATTTTACACCTTGATATATATCGAGAAAATCTCTGACAAAAATATCCTGAGAGAGACCATCAGAGATGATGTGGTGAATATCCAAGAAAAATAGATATTCATATTGTTTTAACTCAATAAGAATTGGCCTAATTAGCGCATCTTTATGCAGGTTGAATGGTTTTATTAAGCGCTTGATCTGTTCTTTAACTTGAAGCGGACTTAATCCCTCTGTATTGAATTTAATATGTTTAAGTTCAACAATGGACTCTTTGTGACATTTTTGTCTCGGTTCGCCATCAACCAATACTATCGAAGTTCTCAGCGATTCATGCCGTTGTATTAACTTCCGTAGAGTTTCACTGAATTTTGGGATATCCAAATGGCCGACAATATTAAAAACTGCGGTTTCATTATAAGCCACAGATCCTTTTTCGAACATTTGTTGTAAATAAATACGTCTCTGGCCGGGAGACAATGGATAAGAATCCTGTTCAGCAACGGGCTGAATTGCCTGATACCCTGATGTTTCAGATTGAGCTCCAGAAAATTCGGCGATCTCTTTAACCGTTGGGTGTTTGAAGAAATATGTCAGCGGCACATCAATACTACAGCTCTTGTGTATCTGCGATAGTAAAGTGATCGCTTTGAGAGAGTTCCCGCCTAAATCAAAGAAATCATCTTCTATGCCTAGCGGCTTAATACGTAAAAACTCTTGCCATATTCCAACCAGCTTAGTTTCAATCTCATTACGAGCAGTAATAAAGTCACATTCAAGATCTGGCCGGCATGAATACTCTTTATGCCTGCTATCACTCTCTTGCTCTTCAAGTTGACTTGGTTTAGACCATTGCGCAATGCGGGCATTGATATCAGCAGTCGAGATAATCAAAGCGTCTTTTTCTTGATAATTGAGCACATCTGCCAGTAATAAGATACCTTCTTCTTTCGTTACCAATAAATGCGACAAACTTGTGCCAATTTTCTCATTAATGTCACTTTTTACCGCGACTTCCCATCCATCCCAATTAATTAATGTCCAGTTATTCTGGTGACATTGATTGTGCTGAATGACAAACGCATCTAAATAAGCGCTAGCAGCAGCATAAGCATAAAACCCAAGCCCGCCAAGAATTGGAGCAAGTGAGGAAATGACAACACAGAAATCATAGTCAACTTCTGCTAGTACTTTCTCTAATACTGTAATACCTTTTTGTTTAGCTTCAAGGTGCGCCTTAATATAAGCCTTATCAGTTTCAATGATAGATCTTAGTGAAGCCTCTCCGGTAATCCCCGCCAAATAGAATACGCCGTCTATCTTGCCATGATTTTTAATGACGTTTTGAACAAGTTCAGACATTGTATCCAGATCTTTCGCATCAGCCTGAATAAGCTGCAACGAGGAAGCCTGTTTATCTATTTGTTGCCAGGAATTGTCCAAATGAGAGCTAGAGCGCGAAGTAATAATTAAATTAGCTTGATATTCTTTAGCGAGGTAATTTGAAAACGTTTTACCAATAAAGCCCGCGCCGCCAATTAGTAAGTAAGTTCCTTCCTTTTTCAAGCAGGCGTGATTTCGCGCGGCTAAAGGCACATAGGGAACGAAATCTTCACTCCATCTCCTGTTATTACGATACGCAACAGTTTCGTTTCCACCAGATGCAATTTCAGCAAGTAGTTTTGTCGCCCCGCAATCTGTCGCTATATCGCCAACGTCTATAGCACGACAAGATAAATCCGGGAACTCTTGACGAATCACGGTGCTTATTGCCATAACTGCCGCTGATGATGGATCAATGCTCTTTTCATTGCATATCACGACGGCATCTTTCACCAAAAAAGTGACATTTTTAATGGTGCTGTTGGCTACTTGCGCACGATATGATTTTAAGAGATTAAGAATTTGTGACAACAATTCATCGACCGCCAGCTCTGAGTCAAGACAATCAACAATAACGTTTGCCACCGAAGTATTATTCTCTGCGAGTAACTTAAAGAATTGAGTAAAGTCTTCCTGATTATCTGATCTAATTTGGCTCTCCCCATCCAGATCAAAAACCTTTTCGTTGCTCACACGAATCTTTATTAATTTTTTGTAATAATGTTGTAGGCTACGCGCCATACAGCATGTTTGTGTCGGTGTATGACTGAACCGTAGCAAGAGCGTTGTTTCATCGCTTGATTGCACATTGGACGTGCTCAACGGCTGCTGTTTCCAAGCATGTTGATAAAACCAATCAGACATCCGCCCTTTTCTTTCAACGTTTTTCTCTGCTTTCATTACGTCTGGCGCGTTAGAGAAAATATTCAGGAAGTTCGTTTCCTTGGGCCAAAAAACGCGTCTATCGAACGCATATCCCGGCAATGGGATACGCCGGCAATCATCGGTAAATCGTACCTTATGCCAGTCAATCTGGACGCCCTGTTGCCAAAGTTTACCTAACGCCCCCCAATAGGAATAAGGCAGATCTGGCGCTTTGATCTCTTCTGGCAGTAACTGGATAAGGACATTAGAACTATTTGTATTAGAACTTTCTGTATTAGAACCCTCTTGAAAGAGATATCTCCGAGCAAGATTGATCAGATCTCGGCCAGCGCCAACTTCAATAAAAATACAGGCTTTGTGTTTCTCAATCAGGTACTCAAATCCTTTGACGAAGCAGACTGTATGCTCAGCCTGTGCTGCCCAATATTCCGTTGAAGTCGCCTGCGCGGTAGTTAACGGCAATCCCGTCACGGAAGAAATGAGCGGGATCTTCGGCGCGCTGAGATTAAACTGAGCGATTACGGCCTGGAGCGCGCCATTAATCTGTTTCATCGCTGGCGAGTGTGCCGCATGCTTAGATTTGATTGGAGTGGTCAGAATGCGCTTTTTCTTGAGTATCGCTGCGAATTCTTCGACGTTTGCTGCCGATCCCGAGACAACACACGAATCTTTATTATCAATCGCCACAGTTACCCCTGCCGGGCATATAGCGTTAACTTCCGCAACAGGCAGCGGGATACTCAACATAGCCCCCACCGGCAAATCTTGCATCAGTTTGCCACGCGCAATCACAAAGCTAATGGCATCTTCCAAGGAAAACACTTCTGCAATTGTCGCAGCGACTAATTCACCAAAGCTGTAGCCGAGCAAGCTTGAAGGTTGAACGCCAAGTTCCATCAAGCAACGAGAGAGCGCATACTCAACAATAAAAATGGCAGGTTGAGCGTATTTCGTTTTCTGCAATTCATTTGAAACACCATCGGTAAACCACTTTTCTTTCAGCGATTCACCCAAATGGTGAGACGCTATTGCAAGGCAATGGTCAACAATATCCCGAAATTCCGTATGAGTGTCATACAAGGCAAGCGCCATATTGGTATATTGCGCTCCCTGACCGGGCAGCAGAAATATTATTTGATGCTCTGTCCCAGAAACTTTTGCATGCTGAGAACTGGGTTTTCGAAGGGCTTTAATTAAGTCGTCGCATGAGGAAGCAACCATTGATTTTCTATATTTATGATGTATTCGGCCCTGTTGTAATACGTATGCAACATCAGACAATCTGACATCTTGCTTAGCCTGGAGAAAATCAGCCAAATTATGTTGATTATTGGTAAGTGATTCAGGGGTTTCACCTGAGAGCAAAAACACATTCGGTAATGTCGCGGTTTCTTTCTTGAGAATGATTGGTTCATCCGCCTCCGCTAAAATGATGTGGGCGTTTGTCCCGCCAATACCAAATGAACTGACGCCAGCAATGCGTTTCTGGTTTCCTGCAACTACCCACGCCATTGGTCTATCCACGACTTTGAACGGCGTTTCTTCGATATGTAGCTTGTCGTTAGGCTCGTTATAGTGGAGAGTTGGCGCGAGTTGCTTATTTTTTAAAGACATCACCGTCTTTATGACACCCGCAACACCCGCCGCTTCATCCAGATGCCCGATATTACTTTTCACCGCACCCAGCATGCATACCTGATTCGAGTTTCCGAACACTTTAGACAGCGCCGAGACCTCAATCGGGTCACCTATCTCAGTAGCAGTGCCATGACACTCTATATAGCTAATATCTTCTGGTTCAACGCCAGCCAACATCTGAGCACTGGCTATCACTTCCGCCTGTCCTTGAACACTCGGAGCGGTAAATCCAACCTTGCGCTGACCATCATTGTTTATCGCGGAACCCTTAATCACCGCATGAACATAGTCATTATCTTCAATGGCTCTATCCAAAGGCTTAAGCAACAAAATGCCAGCCCCACTGCCGCCAACAGTACCATTGGAGTTGATGTCGAAAGGTCGGCAGTGACCATCAGCCGAACGCACCATGCCTTGCTGGTAAAGGTAGCCAGACTCTTGAGGTAAAGTTAAAGAAACCCCGCCAGCCAAAGCTAAGTCACAATCCCCGCTTAAAATTGACTGACACGCGGTATGAATAGCAACCAACGACGTTGAACAAGCGGTGTGAATAGCCATGACGGGTCCATTCAACCCTAATCGATATCCCGTTCTGGTAATGATGGACTCAGGTAAATTCCAGTTCACGATATCGAATGTTTCAGCAGGCGTGAGCCTGCGCTTTAATAAGCCTGATATCCAGGGAATATTTGAAGCCGCCCCGGCAAATAGACCGATTCTTTCATCACTATTTTGGCCGATATAAGCAGCGTCTTCCAATGCATGCCAACAGCATTCGTGTAACAATCGACACTGCGGGTCCATTTTATCAACTTCATCTTTTAAATATCCGAAAAGATGATTATCAAAGGATTTATAATCTTCAAGCGTCGCTTTAGCCGCTACAAAGTTGGGATTATTGATATCCTCTTGTTTATAACCATTAGCCAGTAGTTCATCTTGCGTGAATGTTTTAATGCTTTCTTTCCCTGAGATTAAATTCTGCCAAAACTCCTCTGGGTTTTTAGCATCTGGAAATCGGCATGCCATACCAATTATGGCAATATCAAATGAATCTGTCATAAGTTAATAACCCAAATTTAAATTGAAAGCACAGATAATTCAGAGATTAATTGTTCAAGTTCAGTACTTGATAATGAAATAGTCGGGAAATCGCTTGGTATATAAAAATCCTTGGCATCATAATTGGTTGAATCAATAAGTTCCTTGAATTTACTCGCCATGACATTAATGATATTTTCAATTTCAGCAGCCTCTATCAACTGCTCAATATAGCTCACACTTACTTTACACCCTTGCTGCCAATAAACATTAAAATCAAAAGCATCGGTATAGATATTATCCGCACTGGAAATAGCATGAGGGTAGATTGACTTGATGTTCACAACCCCTTGGTGAGCCGATCCTGAAAAATCACCTAAATAATTGAACTTCGGCACGTTATGAATAGGGCTTAACTGTTTTTCTGTCGAGCAGTGGCGAATGGATTGATAGGCCATACCATTATCATTAACCCGACGCATGGCTATTTTTGTCTTTTTTATATGGGAAGATATATTATCGTCACAGTGGCATATTAATGGATAAATCGATGTGAACCATCCTATATTATGGCTTAAATCCACTTCGCTCTGTTGTGAACTTCTGCCGATGCCTTCAAGTTCAACGGTAAAATTATTTCTATTGAAAATTTTAAATAATGAGTAAGTAAATAATGAAAAAAACAATTCATTAGGTTTGATTTTCAACATTCCACATAGTTTTGTAAAACTTTCAAAGTTAACACCCGCTATTTCACTGGTTAACAAACCAATCGTTAATTTACGACTATATAAGTCTTGATAAGTGAATAAAGGAGAGCCGCTTATTTGCTCTTGCCAAAAACAGATCTCATCCTCACTGACTGTTTTTGCATAGTGTTCAGTAAACTCAATCCATCTAGCGTAGTTGTTATTTTGCTGGCGTAATTTAAGCGGTTGACGATTTAAATGCTGCTCAACAAATGTATTTAAGTCTGTTAGCAAAATACGCCAGGACACACCATCAATGATCAAATGATGCGCCATCAGCAATAATTCGGTCTCGTTACCATCATCAAGGATAATCGCCTGAAATAACTCAGATTCAGGCCAACTTGACGCTTCCAGAAGCGTTCTCGCAACATACTCCCGTTGCTCAAACCCCGTTACATTCACTCTAGGTGTTTGAACCTGCCTGATCCCTTTTCGTACCTGCAAAGTGAAGTGCTGATCTTTTACATAGGTATTCAGGATCGGATGGAATGATATAAGAGCATCCAAGATCCTATCTAGCCCCGTTTGATCCAGACGTGATGGCAGAGATAAAGATAGCATCTGGTGATATATCTCTTTCTTTCCTAACAACAGGCCGCTAAACCATTTCATAATTGGCGTCGGTGAGAAAGTAGAGACCTCGACGACTTCTTCCTGCTCCATAAGCGTCTCCCGACTATCAATATGGCGACACAACAATTTTGGCGTCGGTAACTGGAGCACGTCTTTCGCTGTTACGCTAATACCTTTTTTCTGTAGCAATGTGACCAATTGAATCGCTTTTATCGAGTCGCCGCCAGATTGATAAAAGTCACTGTGTACAGATAACTCTGTGCAACCCAGTACCAATTTAAACTCTTCGAGCACGGATATTTCTAAAGTGCTCATTTTCTCATTGTCATTGGCGCCGGTTTTATCATCTTCAAGCTCCAGCAATCTGGCGCTATCAACTTTACCGTTAAAAGTTAAAGGAATTTCGTCAATACATTTAATAAATTGTGGCACCATATAGTGGAGTAAGTGACTCGATAAATACTGTTTTAACTCCTCTCCACCAACAGATGATTCCTCCGTCAAAACAACGAAAGCTTTTAATATTGAGGCGTCAGGATTGGTTTCGTCAACCAGTATGGTTACGTCCTGAACATCCTTATATTCCAATAACTTTGTTTCGATCTCTTCGATCTCAATCCGGTGTCCCCTGATCTTGACCTGTTTATCAATACGGCCCAAATAAGTTATTTGCCCAGATTCGTTGCGATAGGCGAGATCCCCTGATAAATAGGCTCGTTGTCTTGGATAAAATCTGTCAGTAATAAATCTCTTCTGAGTCAATTCCGAGCGATTCCAATAGCCCGCAGACACGCCATTTCCAGCAATGACCATTTCACCTTTCATATACGGAATACAGTGGCGTCCATAACCATCCACAATATATATCTGGGTATTGTCGATCGGTTCACCAATCGGCACTGAAACGTCGGTATCTTTAGCAGGATCAAACTTGTGAATCATACAGCCAACCACGGTTTCTGTTGGTCCATATTCATTGAAAATGTCAGCTTTACCCGCAAATTGCAGGTAGGTGTGATTTGCCACGCTGACTTTTAAATTTTCTCCACCCACGATAAAGCGCTTAATTGCGCAGTGAGGGCCGATAATTTCATGTTGGATAGCGCGTAAATGCGATGGCGTACATTTCACTACTGTCGCAACACCATCGTGCATAATATCGTTCAGGATAAAGTTTGATGTTTCGGTGTATACCTTAATCGCCGAACCGGAAAGCAGCGCCGGGAACAATGAAGTCACCGTTAAATCAAAAGTCAGCGGTGTATAATATGCCGCCACATCAGATTTTTCGGGATAATAAACCTGTGCGGCCCACTGGCAATAATTCACAAGTTCTGGTTGACGAATAATTGTCCCTTTCGGCAGACCGGTGGAACCCGAAGTATATATTAAATACGCCTCACTGGTAGGTTCACACCTTATTTGTAACCGGGCCAAATCATCTTGTAGCAGAGTTTCAGACAAAGCTGCACTATCGCAATAAGCAACGTCTGCTGGCAATAACGATGCCCCATCATGGTTTGTGATAACTAATGCACATTCGCTATCGGCCAAAATGTATTTTATTCTTTCCTTCGGCAAATCCCTTTCAAGTGGAATATATGTCGCCCCGACGGTCATAATCGCCAGTAAAGTTGCAATTTGCTCTGCACTTTTAGGCAGTAAAATAGCAACTCGAGATCCTCCAGAAACCCCGTGATTTAAGAGATTGATACTGATTGTTCTCACTAAGGTTTGAAACTCTTGGAAAGTCAATGATCTATTTTCTTCAATAATTGCCAGCCGATCTTTATTGCTACTAACACTCTGTTCAAATAACGAGATGATCGTTGCGGCGGTTGGTACCGCATTGTTAGGCCCCGTTTCAATCAGTTGAAGATTATTCTTTCTTACTGGCGCAACCATCAACAACTGACCGTGTGGATTGGTACTGACTTCATCCAGAATATCAATTAATAAATTGATTACTGAATCAATCTGTTGCTGGGTATATTCCTCTACTTTGTAGTCACAATATATTTTTGTCGATTTCTCATTTAATAACTCTTTAAAAAGAAATTGAATAGAATATTGTTGTTCGCTAGGGAATATATCTTCAACAATCAGTGGACATTCACCCAGAACCAGGTTATATCCAGTGTTGGCGTAATTGTAGCTAACATCAAACAAATCATTAACCGATGCCCCGGCTCTCGTTTCTTTAACCAACTCTGTGTAATCATATTTTTGGTGTCTGTATATCCGATTGGTATTCTCAAAAGCTGATTTAATTAAACTTGAAAAATCGGTGTATTCATCCACGGCTATTTGTGTTGGAACGGTAGATACCGTCATTGAATTCCGTACCAGATTTATCTTTTTCCTGCCATGAAGCGGTATACCAAAAGAGACTTGTTTACTCCCCGAAAGCCGAGATAATAATAGAGCAATAGCCGCATAATAAAATACGTTTTCTGTGCACTCTAATTTTGCGCAAACATGCTTTATTCTCTCTGATATTTGATTAGGAATATCATAAATCTTCCGTGTGGCTTGGGTTGAAAGTGTTCTATTACCTAAAATAAAGTTGCTGTTCTCTCCCTTACCAGCAAGGAAATTACGCCAAAATAATTTATCCTTATCATATTGGCGACTAGATAAATATTTCTCTTCTAATGCCAAAAAATAGCTTTGATCATCGCTAAGCTCACAATGCACAACATCATTTAATTGACGATTATAACACTCACAAATCCTGGCTATAATATTATGCATTGTCACGCCATCACAAACTAAGTGATGTATTTTGATTAAAAAACCACATTTTGAATCAGACACTTTATACAAGCAAAAATAATATAAGCATGTCGTCAAATCCATTTTCTGAGACATACACTCTTCGCGCCACTGTTCAAACTCTCTTTGTGGATTTTCTCTGTGACCAAAATCAATAAAATCGATATTTTCTTCCACGCGGCGATCTAAAATAAGTTTCGGTGGAATCTCATCATTCAAAGTGAAATTTAAATTTTGGGTTTCTCTAATAACGCTCTGTATCGCATTAGCTAACCTTGGAAAATCCAATTCCGTTTCAACACTACAGGTACCACCAATATTAAACATGCTGGTCCCCTGATGTTTCAACTCTGTTACCCACACCCCTTTTTGAATCCCTGTCATTTCATATGATTTTCTACTAATAGACATAATTAAATCCGTAAGAAATTTAAATGCTGAACATGTTGAAAAATAAAATCCCAATCAAACTCAATGCACTGAGCAACGACGATATAAAGCGCGAGAGAACAAAGAGAGACAAAGGAGCAAAAGAAGCACCAGAGGAAAATATAAAACCCAAAAACTATTAGGCATCCAGATCATAAATGTCGCCCAAGACAATCCAAGCAAAAAATTTGGGAAGGTCAACACGATTAACAGAGCAATGCTGAATACAGCAGATAAAATTGCCGCTTTCACAACGCCCAAGTTTGAAAGCCATCTTATATTCTTCCCTCTTAAGTTCAAATAGATTAACAAGAGGCAAGCCAAAATCATAAATATACCGACAATGAGAAAAGTTCTATCAAAAGTATCAAATAATTCCAGATCCTTAACGGTATTTAGCCCTGTAAAGTCCCCTCCTTGAGCAAGCTGTTGCATGATTTGCTTACCAAGTTCAAAAGTAATGTTGCTGTTAACATTCGCCATCACGGCAACCGCAGCGCCAGAATCCAGATCAACAGAAACGTAACTAGAGAAAGTTGGGTTCATACCTGTATGAAATACCCTATTCCCCTGTTTATACCATCCTAAGGTATATATCGTTTTTTCACTTTCATTAGTATCAACACCAAGCTTCCCTGAAAATACCAATTTTTTAGCATCGAGGAGAACTGAATCCGTATTGCTTACCAAGAACTTTAACCAATTAAGCATATCGGAAGCGTTAGTTTGTATATATCCTGCCGGTACATTAGCCAAAACAAATGGCGCATCGTATGGTCTGGCTTGTAAGAAACTGATTTGATGACCCATTGCCTTTTTTGCTGCTTCTGGAAGAGTAGAAGTCGCATTCATCTGTAGCGGTAACAAAATATAAGTTCGCAGCAGTTGTTGATAAGACTGCCCCGAAACTTTCTCCATCATTCTGGCAGCAATATCGTAATTGAGTGTAGCGTATGCATGTTGCTGCCCCGGCATTGTCTGGAGGTCAATCAACTTAATATCATCGATAACTTGCGCAAGCCCTTTTTGAGGTTGGGAGTAAAGCATATCAATGGTTTTAAAAGGTACGCCCGATGTATGGTTGAGCAACTGCAAAAATGTCACCTCAACGCTTTTCCCATCATAAGTGGTTTTTATCGATGGCAATATTGATGAAACTTTGGTTTGAGGAAAAATTTTACCTTCCTCTATCATTTTGGCCGCAATTAAACCTGTAAAAGATTTACTTACCGATGCCAGCTCGAAAATAGTCTCTTCATCTAAATTTTGAGTCCCATTTTTATTTTCATTTGTTAACAATATTACGTTTGATTTTTTATTCTTATCGACCATCACTATAACTAAGCTTGGTATCTTGCCAAATTCCATATATTGCAAAATTTGACTTTTTAAATTCTCATCTGCCGAACTAATGCAGGAAAATAGCAGAAGGAAAACCATAATAAAACACTTCATAACAGCCCCGTTCATATTTAAGGTTCCATTTCACTTCGCACCGGATATTTCCAATCTAACAATTCATTAAATTTTTAAATATAACAATAGATTAAATAACCTGACAAACTTGAACATTAGCTGGTTTAGAAACTAAATTGCCTAGTGCGATTAGCGAAAGCAAAACCGCTAAAACAAATACCAGTAAATCCACTGAAAATAGGATAAGAGGAAAACATCCCACACCAAACAAGAAAGATAATGAAAAAGTTAAAGAAACCTGTAAAAAAAGCTTCAGAAAAACCAATAACATCGAATATTTCTCTTTTTTTACACTTTGCAGAAAACCGATAAATACCAGTAACCCACCAAGGAAAAACAAACCTAAAAAAATTAAAAAGGAAATATTAAAAATCTCTAATAACAGATTTTTATCATCAGTAAATAAGCCATATAGCTGTTCCGGCAACGTAATAACCAGTAAAGTCATTGATATTGAATAAAATGAAGCATATAACAATGCTACCTTTAATGACTTTATACATCGATTATATTTTTCTGCGCCAAAGTTATAACTCGATAAAGTTTGCAACGCTGACATCATTGCAATTAACGGCAAGACGATAAAGCTTAACACCCTGAAAACTAAACCGAAAGCACTAATCATATCGCCCGCGTTTTCAACCTCACTCGCCTTGATCAGATAATTGATAGTGAAAATGAGTATCCCATATGACAAATTTCCAATCAGGGTTGGCAATCCGATAAGCACTATATCTTTGCACTCTTTCACGTCTATACCGAAGTAAGTCGGTGAGAGAGTCAGACGAGTATGATTACTATAAAAGAGCAGTACGGCACATATTAGCGCTAGAGTATTAGCCAGTACCGTCGCAATCGCAGCGCCAAACATTCCCATGTCGAACACGACAATAAAAATAAAATCAAACGCAACATTAAGAATGGATGCACAGAGCATTATTGCGAACATGGCATTGGTTTTACCTTCTGCTCGCAACAGATCGCCAAAAATAGTCGCTATCACGATAATAGGCAGACATAACACCAATGGTGTTGCATAATCCACAGCATAATTAACGATATTTTCTGTAGCGCCAAGAAATAATAAAATCTCTCGTGCCGATGTTAAAAATAATACGCTAAAACAGATAGCCCATACTACTCCCATGAATATAGCTTGTATCGCCACTCGATTCGCCAAGGCGGGTTTATTTGCTCCCAGAAATCTCGCCACTAATACGGCAGCGCCGGCTCCCAACATAACCCCTACAGCCCCTACGAATAAAAGGACAGGGAAAAATATTGAAAAGCCCGCCATAGCATCCTTGCCAATATATTTCGTGATAAAGATAGCGTCAATTATTCCATAAAGCCCCTGAATTGACATTCCAAAAAAAACTGGAATAGATAATTTCAAATATGCAAAGGGCACAGAATCATTTGCCATGAAATCTGTATTTTTCAATGACATCTCCAATCCAAAATTAATATTTTTAAATTCAGTACTGCTATATACCCAATGGATTTCAAGATGCATCGCGACGGCAAGGGAGCGAATCCCCGGGAGCATAGATAACTATGTGACCGGGGTGAGTGAGTGCAGCCAACAAAGAGGCAACTTGAAAGATGACGGGTATATAAGAGTGCGAGTAAAATTTGCCAACATAAATTAAAATAGCGGCAGAGCTCTCACTACAAGAACTCTGCCAGCAAATATCACATTAGTTTGCCAATTACGCTCTCAAGCGATTGTTTAAATAACGTCATTGTGCTGGTGACGTCATTGGCACTGAGATTTTGATTATCAACGATAATAAGCTTCCGAAGCGCTTCGGTCATGCCCGCCACACCGTCCGCCCACAATTGCGTATGCTCAGGTATTGCCATAGCAAGGAAACGATGAAGAAGCTCCAACTGTGACAACCACCGCTTTACAAACTGCTCCAATTCACCAAATGTCATCCCTAATAACAGCTCAGGGCTTTCCATCAATTTATTGACAGCGCCGATACCAACATAATGGTGAATTGGCGTGTCTCCATGCGTAATAGCAGTGTGAGTCTGCAATCCCGATAGGGTTTTATCTAGCGTATTACGTAATAGACGGTCAGTAGGTAAAAACACCCCCGTTTGAACAACCGATATCGCAAGATAAGAACGAGATTTGTGATACACCTCATGAGATTTCATAAAATCGAGTCCTTTGAACCCGATAACAGTTTGCGCAAACTCATCATCACTTATTTCACCAAAGTAATTAAAGCTCCCATCATAGATTTGATAGCCTCCTTGAGTACGCCCAACCAAAACAAACGCATGTGGAATAACCTCTTCCTCATCGATTTCTATATTATCGAATAGCGGCCTAAGTAAATATTCACTATGGCTCAGCCCGTAAGAAGGAGAAAACGGTAAGTAGTAATCTGATCCGGTTACAATAACCAGTTTTCCTTTCTCCAGCTCCTCTATGCAATACGCGGTGTAAGATTCCAAATCGTCAAAAAACTGCTTGTGATAGGAAAACGAGAAACTTTCTTGCAACTGAGGCCAATCCAATAGCGCCCCATAATTCTGATAGTCACTCAGGATATTGCCTTGTGAGTCTGAGGACTGTACGCCAAAACCAAACAGCAAACTTCCATCCGATGCTCGCATTAAGCTATCTGGACAATTCAAACCATAATCATGTTTCAGTTTCTCTCTCACCGCTGAATACATACAGCTCGCATCACTACCATAAAACTCAGGCTTGAACTGTGTATTGTACTGCCAACCTATCGCATTAGATGAATTCGGCGGATCGATCAAACGGGTGATTTCATTCAGGCTGTTGCGTGATAGCAGCATATTCATATCAATGGGAATTTGTGCAGACTTCGCTTTCGCAATAACTTGTACTGCGGATAGTGAAGTACCGCCTAATGCGATGAAATCATCTTCCCCCTTCACATCACTGACACCCAGTACATTTTTCCAAATAACCTTAAGTTCTTCTTCCACACTCTTTATCTTCGTAGCGCCAGAAACTGGGTTTCTCGCCACACTTTGTGTAGATACTTGGGTTACGTCAGAGCCAGCTTTACCTGAGAAAATAGCCTGTAGCCTTTTCACATCTTTAGGATATTCTTTCCCTCGAATCGGCATAGGCGGAAGGTTTACTGGAGGTACAGCCATCCCGTTTAATTCATGCTGCCAATGAACATTGGCGTTCAACAGCGACAACATGCCCAAACTTTCCATGAGACAAGACTCCTCTTCTTTGCCATGACGCATAAGAGAAATACAGAGATGTTTTGCATTGAAATCCTGATGGTGTTTAACCAAGGACGATAAACCATTGCCAGGCCCTACCTCAACGAAAATACAATCACCGCTTGCCAGTAATTCTTCTAATCCCTGAGTAAAACGCACCGGTTCACGAATTTGACCAACCCAATAGTGCGGTTCCGACATCATATTTTTAGTACTCAATGCTCCGGTCATATTAGAGATGATAGGAAGTTTGGGTTCTGAGAGTTTCACCTCATCGATAACTCGCTCATAATCAGCCAAAATTGGCTCCATATAACGGGAATGGAAAGCACGGCTGACTTTAAGACGCTTGGTCTTGATTGATCTGGATTCGCAGAGTTGCTCAAATGCGGTGATTTCTTCGTCTGAACCGGAGAGCACACATAGCTCACTGCTATTATCAAGCGCGATTTCCAAGCGACCAAACAACATAGTTTGAGCTACTTTTGCCGAACACATAACCGATAACATCGCGGCAGCTTCCGTGGACTGCATCAAGCGGCCTCTGGCACAAACCATCCTGACAGCATCATCGAACGAGAAGATTTCAGCAACCGCTGCGGCGACATATTCACCTAAGCTATGGCCCAACATCACGGCCGGTTTAACGCCATAAGAGGCGAGAACCTGCACCAGTGAATACTCAATAATCAACATTAACGGCTGAGCAAACTCGGTATTATACAATTTCTCATCATCTTCCCCCGCGAGGAAAAGCTTTTTTAAATCAATCGTGCAGTACTCACTGGCTATTTCAAATCCTCGATCACACCATGTTTTGAACAGATTATTTGTGTGATAGAGAGAAAGTCCCATTGCCGCATATTGCATGCCTTGTCCCGGGAACAAATAAACCACTTTTCTATCCGCTGTGATGCCGTTGTAGAGATAATCAGAGGAGGGTGATGACAGTCGCTGCAATAAACCTTCTCGATCCCGGCTATAAGCAACAAACAGATAAGGCATAACCTCTCTTTGCATTAGACTCAATGCCAGCTCATTAATGTGCCCATCAACGACGTTGCTTTGTATTGCTCGCTTCAACTGCTTCTTATAACTGTCTAACGACTTTTCATCAGGAGCCGACAATACGATTGGTAGAATGCCTGACTGCTCTTTGGTCAGTGTTTGTCGATTTACACCTGGCGCCTGTTCAAGCACAACGTGCGCGTTCGTACCACCGATACCAAACGAGCTGACACCTGCTCGCAGAGGTCCCTGAGCATCATCAAGTCGGCTGTATTGATTGCTGATAATGAATGGGCTGTTGGCAATATCGATTTCCGCATTGATTCTGGCAAAGTTGATTGTCGGCGGCAGCTCTTTATATTTAAGCGCCATTGCCGCTTTTATCAGTCCGGCAATACCTGCGGCTGAGTTCAGATGTCCGATATTGGATTTTACACTGCCTAATTTGCAGAAGTTTTTCTTATCAGTAGCAAAGGCTTGTTTAAGCGCTTTAAATTCGATGGGATCTCCCAGATGGGTACCCGTACCATGCGCTTCAACAAAGCTTAACGTGTCTGCCGAAACATTCGCATCTTTAAGCGCGGCTTGAATCACGTCAACTTGTCCCTGATAACTTGGCGCAGTGTATCCGACCTTTCTGCCGCCATCATTATTGATAGCGGCGCCTACGATGGTCGCATAGATATTGTCGTTGTCTTTCAGTGCTTGCTGGAGTGGTTTTAATACCACCACGCCAACGCCATCACCAAAAACTGTACCACTGGCTTGGATATCAAACGGGCGACACTTCCCATCTTTTGCATGGATCATTCCCTCTTCGGATAGATAACCGGCTTTGGTCGGTAAAGTAATGGAGACGCCGCCAGCAAGCGCGACATCACATTCTCCCGCTCTCAGGGATTTGATTGCCTCATTGACTGCAACCAGAGACGACGAGCAGGCGGTTGACAAAACCATACTGGGGCCTGTCAAATTCAATTTATAGGAGACAATGGTCGCCATATAATCCTTATCCGCCACGGTCATTGCACTATATTGGCCCGCACTTCCCTCAGCCGTCGCCATCGCCTGAGCTAACCACTGCAAGTTGCCTGACGCTGCCGCATAAAGACCAATTTTGTATCTGCTTTCTTTTGGCTTAACGCCAGCGTCTTGCAGGGCCTGCCAGCAACAGGTATGAAAAGCACGAACTTGCGGGTCCATTTGCCTTGCTTCGTAAGGTGTATAGCCAAAAAAGGTAGCATCAAACTCACCCGCATTAGGAAATACCCCTTTCGCTCTGATGTAGTTGGGATTATCTAATAGAGCCTGATCGATCCCTTCTTCAAGAAGCTCTTCTTTGCTGAATATCGATATGGATTCTTTACCGTAAGTCAGGTTCTGCCAAAAGTCGTAAATATTTTCAGCTTCCGGGAATGTAGCAGCAATACCCACAATGGCGATTTTTTTACTGATATCAGTATTGTGATCTTGGCTTCGTTGATTATCCAACGGAGTATCAAGTTCTGCTGCTTTATTATTTTCAACCGAAGCTGCTGATAGCTCCTCCACCATCATGACGTTCTGCTCAATAATAAAATCAGCAAGTAATTCTGATGTCGGATAACTGAACATATCCACCACGGACAAATCAATATAAAGCGCTGCGGTAATGCGCTTATTGACTTGAACCAAATCCAATGAATTGGCCCCTAATTCAAAGAAGTTATCACCACTATTAATCGAATGGATTTTTAAGAAGTTTTTCCAAATATCCATAATAGTGTCGATGATCTGTTGTTTTGAGAATATCTGTTTTGAATGTGCTGAATGGGATTGATACGTAAAAGGCCGAATATGGGTGCCAACCCATTGTTCAAATCGCTGGTTCAGATCCCCGGTAGAAACAATTAACTGTCCCTCAACAGGTGACTGTAAAACGCGTTCTAAAATAGCAAGACCTTCATCCGGCTCAATTAATAGCTGCTCTAGTGAAGAACCTATGACGTCATCAGCATCTTTACGCTCAAATACCCAACCATCCCAGTTGATACTAATCCAAGGCTTGCCCAACTGATTTTGTTGTTTCGCAAATGCATCAGCAAAAGAACTCACTGAACTGTAAGCCGAGAAGCTTAAGCCCCCCAAAATAGCCGCAATGGAAGAGCATAAAAGACAGAAATCAATTTGCTTGTGTTCTAATAGTTCTGCAAGCAACTGGTAAGAATAAACTTTTGTGTCAAACTGGGGCTGACAATTCTCTATAGTAATATGGTTAATGCCTTGGAAAGAATCTCCCCGCGTAACACCTGCCGCACAGATCACCCCATTTAACTGACCATATTGTGCTTCAATGTGCCCAATAAGCGCTTCCATCTCCTGACGATCACAAACATCTGCCGCGTAGTAATCAATATCGCCGTCACTAATCAGAGATAATTGATGTATTCGATCAATCAGTTTCGACTGCGGATGGACTTTTATTTCAGCATCACCCCTCTGCGCTTTTCGAGGTAAATCTCTACGCCCCGATAAAATTACCTTAGCGCCATACTGCGTCACTAAGTGCTCTGCAAATAATAACCCCAGATCACCCAATCCACCGGTAATCAGATAAACACCCTGTTTTTTGAAAAGCTGTTTTTGGGAAATAACGTTGGCATTCTCAAACTGTTCGTAACGCTTTTCAAATCTCGCTTGTTGAGATCTTTTGACAATAAAACGCATATCGCTTGCTGTTAATTCTTGAGCAAGAATATCGCATGCCACCTCAATAGATTCAGCCGTATCTAATTCAATAATTCGAGGATGACATTTAGTGACCTCTTGAGCAATAACCTTAATTAAGCCATTAAGCAGACTGTGTTCCGGTAGTGCGGTAGTCGCCAATAATAAACGAAACTCAGATAAGTGCCCCGATTTCCCCCATGATTGCAGTAATAAAATGACAGTAAACCAAGATGTCATTATGTCTTTAGTACCGGAAAGCGGCCAGGCAAAAATAATTGAGTCCGGTAAGAAACCAGAATGTGCTAACTCAGCCATTAATTTATCGAAACTATTTTTATCTCCCGGTGTAACGCCTATTACCTGACCGTCGATATAATACTCCGGCGACGGAATAATGAATTTAAGTTTTTGCCCCTCTTGATTAAAGCGTTCAGTAAATGCGTTACACCACGCTAAATTCGGCACAAAACAGACGATATTATTTGCCTGTTCGGTACTTTCGGTCGGTAACTCAACAGGTTGCCACTGTTCGGTATACAACCACTGAGTGAGTTCTTTTTTAGTGACTTTAGTTTCAGATACCCGACCAGCCGTAGAAGAGGAAATATGATATTCACTTAAACTTGGCTCTTTTATGAATTGATAGCCAGGAAGGCTAATACGCCCCGGAGATACATGTTGGTATAAGACCATCCAATCGATAGAACATCCCAAAGACCAAAGCTCCCCTAATACTTTGAGCAAACAAGCTTGGTCACTCTCTTCCTCAAGTGGGTGACGTAACAGATTAAACACGGAAATATTCGCGTTACTATCCGCTATTTGCTTCACAAAAGTTGAAAGAGTACGTCCCGGTCCAACTTCTAAAAATACATTTAGTTCCGGCTTTTGCAGGCAAGTTTCAATACCTTGTTGAAATTCAACGGTCTGGCATAAATGCTTGATCCAATAGTCGGCCGAACATGCCTCTTCGGGCTGAATCCACTGGCCTGTGACGTTGGATAAGAACGCCGCTTTTGGCGCTTTAAAATTCACTTTATCCAGTTCTGCTCGAAACTTATCGACGCCCGGCAACATCATCGCGGTATGAAATGCATGCGATGTCTTCAATAATCGAGAACGGAAGTTCTCTTGTGACAATCGCTCTTGTACCGCTTTAACCTCTGCAAAAGGACCCGCGATAACACATGAATTAGGCGAGTTAATCGTCGCCAGTGTCACTGAATCCGTCAGAAATGGCTCAATTTTTTCTCTGCTCGACGCGACACTGAGCATGGCTCCCGGTTCACACTCCTGCATAATGAGACCACGTGAAGCCACTAATTTAAGGGCTTCTTCCAAGGTCATCACTTCTGCCAGTGTTGCGGCGACATACTCTCCCACACTGTGACCAATCATTGCATTGGCCCGGATACCGAAACTTTCCAGACACTTCGCCAGTGCATAAGAGACAACAAAGATAACCGGTTGGGTTATTCGGGTATTTTGTAGTTCAATACTACGCTCTTCTGCATCCTCTCCATCGCTGTACAGGAGCGACAACAGATCGATATCAAATTGCTCACGCAGCAGTTGATGGCATGTATCCACTATATTTTTGAAGCTGTCTAGCTCGTGGTACAAACCTTTCGCCATCTCTACATATTGTGCCCCCTGCCCCGGAAACATAAAGACAAGACCGGGTGCATTGCCTGAAACCTCGCGCCCCTCCGGCTTGCCGCTTGCCAAACGAGACAAAGTGATGCTCAGTGCTTCAATGCTATCTACAACCGCTGACGAACGGACATCAAACTCGCCTCGCCCTAATTGCAATGTGTAAGCTAAATCTGTCAGGTTGGGTGCTTGATCTGCATGTTGGATATAGTCGTGCAGTTTACTCGCGATCTTCGCTAAACCTTGCTGGCTCTTGCTTGACAGAACGACAAGTTCTGAACGCTCATTATCCTTCTTCACTGGCTGCTTTATCGATTTAACAGTCAAGTGCACATTGGTTCCGCCAATACCAAAGGAGCTGACGCCTGCGGTTCTAATCTCATTATCACCCTTCCAATGCCTTGATTTATCGATCAAAGTAAATCGAGTGTTCGATAAAGAATCAGGGATCGTTTCTGTAACATGGCATGACATCGGCAATGTTTCGTATTTAAGCGCTAATATCGTTTTAATAAAGCTTGCTACGCCTGCCGCTGTATTGGTATGACCGATGTTGGATTTAACACTCCCCAGTACACAATTTTTGTCACTTGCGCCAAGCGCTTCTTTGATCCCCTCAATCTCGATTTCGTCACCAACTAAAGTTGCGGTGCCATGCGCTTCCAAAAATTCAATATCGTCGGGCTTAACACCGGCCATATCTAAAGACTGGCGAATACAACTGGCTTGTCCATTGGCATTCGGGGCGGTGTATCCCGTTTTATCATGACCATCATTGTTGACGCCAAAACCAGCGATCACCCCATAAATGTTGTCATTATCTCTCAGTGCATCCTCTAGCCTTTTGAGAGCCACCATCCCCAGTCCATCACTAAATACCGTGCCGCTCGCTTCTTGGGTAAATGGACGGCAATGACCATCAGAACTGTTGACCATACCTCGCGCATACATGTAACCGCTTTTAACCGGCGTGGTAATCGATACGCCACCAGCCAATGCGAGATCACATTGATGAGTATATAAGCTCTGACAAGCTAAGGTGATAGCCAACGCAGAACTGGAGCAGGCGCTTTGAACCGTTACCGCCGGTCCGGTTAAATTCAGTTTGTAAGCGACGCGAGTTGTCAAAAACTCTCGGTCATTCAAAAGCGCGACGCCAAACTGCTCCGTTGAATCCGTCACCTCTTTTTTTAATCGCTCCAACCACTCATGATTCGAGCCGCAAGAGGCAAACAACCCGGTTATCGGTCTGTATTTTTGATTGCCATATCCGGCATCATCGAGTACCTGCCATGTCGCTTCATGTAACAATCTGAATTGCGGGTCCATATACTGAGATTCACGAGCCGTATACGCAAACGCTTCTGGATCAAAATCAAACGAGCTCGATAGCACGCCCTTTGCTTTGATGTAATTATCCAACTGCAAAACCGCCGCAGGAACACCTGCTTCGAGTAACTCCTCATCTGAGAAAAAGCTGATACCTTCATGACCTTCTAGCAGATTTTGCCAATATTCTTGAATGTTCTCACTGCCCGGAAAGCGCCCACTCATTCCCACAACAGCAACCGCGTGCTGTGGATAATTGTGTCGGGTATCGTCGTTTGAAACGGATATTGGCGAGGTACTCTGAGGTGTGCGTTTGCTCGTTTGTAATGTTTGGCTATTACCTAATGAGCAAATATGCTGAGCTAATTTTTCACAATTGCTATAACGGTAGTAATCACTGATTTTTAGGTTCAATCCATACTCAGTGTTGACCTTGTCATGTAAATGCGCAATATCGAGTGAACTCGCGCCAGCATCAAAAAAATTGTCTTTAAGCGTAATCGTATCTTTTGCAAAATGCGTTTTCAGCATCTCAAGTAGCGCTGTTTGTAAACTGGCCTCATCAAGTGAATACGCTCGCGCTTGGTGTACTTCTACAACCTGCGCAGGCTGAATCTTTTCTTTTTGGACATTCGCAACAGGTCTAAACTCAAGGCGATCCGGCAATGATTGATATTGCAACTCCGCCAACGAAGGCTGTGCTTCGTCCCCATACTCTTGCAAAATTACGTGCGCATTGGTTCCACCTACGCCAAATGCACTCACCCCTGCCAATCGCACACCACCATTATCGATATCCCACGGCTTGGTTTCGGTGTTTATATAAAAAGGCGAGTTGTCCAAATCCAGTTTCGGATTGGCTTTTTTAAAGTGCAGCGTAGGAACTAATGTCTTGAAATAGGTGCAAAGCGCGACCTTGATAAAAGCTAAGACGCCAGCGGCCGCGTCACAGTGACCAACATTAGACTTTACCGAGCCTAACGCACATGGGCCATCACCCTGAAAAACGCCTTTTAATGCGGATAATTCAATCGGATCGCCAAGCAAAGTACCAGTTCCATGCGCTTCGATATAACTAATTTGTTCCGCGTCTACTTCCGCATACTCAAGAGCGTCCTGAATCACACTCTTTTGTCCCAACTCGCTAGGCGCGGTAAAACTGATTTTGTCACTGCCATCATTGTTTACTGCACTACCTTTAACGATGGCAAAAATTCTATCGCCACTCTGGATGGCATCATCAAGGCGCTTCAAAGCAACAACGCCAACTCCATTACTGAATACGGTGCCGCATGCATGCTCATCGAATACGCGAGTTTTACCGTCAGGGCTGTTAATCATCCCTTCTTGATATAGATAGCCGCTTTTATGAGGATGGGTGATACTCACCCCGCCAGCTAACGCAACATCACACTCGCCGGCTTGTAACGCCTGACATGCCATATGTATCGCGACCAAGGAGGTCGAACACGCAGTTTGAATGGTGACAGATGGCCCTCTTAGGTTCAGTAAATAGGAGATTCGCGTACAAAATGAGGGATCATTCAAAGTAGCAACATGGAACTGCTCAGCCGCTGAACTAAATTGTGCATCCAATGCTTTAAACCAGGACCATTGGCTACTTGCTCCAGCAAAAACACCAATTTTTCCTTGGTATGTTTTAGAGTCGATATCGGCATGATTTAACGCTTGCCAGCAGTTTTCTATCATTAAACGGATCTGTGGGTCCATCCTTACGGCATCAGAATGGTTAATACCAAAATAATCTGCGGCAAATTTGAATGGATGATTAATTATTCCCTTTGCCGAAATATAGTTTTCTCTTGAATACGCTTCTTTGGGAACTCCATTGGCTTTAAGTTCGTCTTCAGTAAATGAGCTGATACCATCTATACCGCCTCGCAACATTTCCCAGAATTCACTTACGTTGTCAGCACCAGGAAATTGCCCAGCCATGCCGACTACAGCAACCTCAAGTCCAGTAAAACTATTTTCCATAATTAACCTTTGTTTTCGTTGTTACACAGGCGAGTAATAGTAGGAGATCAATGCTCATACAGAGCTTGGTTATTTTTAACGTTTGCTCCAAACCTAGAGCCAATAGCAGATCCTAATAGTCATAATTTTGAGTATCTCAGAAATAATATTTATTTTTCGAACAAATAGGACGCCAAGATACTCAAAATATTATCGCCAAATAAATTTGGCATGATGGTTTATTGTTGCAATTGATATATCGAGATCTAAAGAACGGACTGTTTACGATAAAATTGTCTTAATGCATGTTGTGCAATTAAAACTTGCTGAATTTGGCTGGTGCCTTCGATAATTTCCAGCACTTTGGCTTCTCGATATAATCGCTCCACAGGATAGTGATTACACAAGCCATTACCACCTAAAACCTGTACAGCATTATTTGCAACCTGAATAGCCGCTAAAGAGCTCTGATATTTAGCAATATTTGTTTCCATTATTGCATCATGGCTACCTTGGTTTCTTAATTCACCGATCTTTTCGCATAGGGCTTTTGCCGCATAAAAGACCGTTGTTGAATCTGTAATTAAGCCTTGAATTAATTGGTGTTGGGCAATTTTTTTACCGAACTGTTCTCTTTTACGAGCATAAGTCACCATTTCCTCCAAGGCCGCATGAGCAATTGCAACCCCTGCCCAAGCAATACTATATCGGCCATAAAAGAGCGCAGTATTTGCGACAAAGCTTAACCCTGCGCCTTCTCGCCCGATAAGATTATCCTTGGAGATCTCCACGTTATCAAAGCTCAACTCGGATAGATAAGCACCGCGACTAGCCAACAGCCCGGTCATTAGCGTGCGACTCAATCCAGCCGCTTCTTTTTCCACCATAAAGGCGCTGATTTTGTCGCCATTCTTGGCGAAAACCAGAAACAAATCGGCAATTCCTGAGTAGGTGATCCACTTTTTATTGCCGTTGATGCGATAGCCTGAATCTGTCTCTTCATACGTTGTTTGAATTGAACCAGCATCTGTCCCGGCATTGGGCTCAGACAGTGCAAAACAGGCAATTTTCTCGCCTTTACACATCGCCGGCAGATATTTTTCCTTCTGTTCCGCGTTGGCAAGCCTTACTAAAGTTTCACCCACCAAGCTGGTGTGAACCGTAAGCAATGCCCTGGCCGAATTGCAACCTTTACCGATTTCTTCCGTTAAATAGCCGTATGACAATGGATCAATGCCGCTACCGCCATATTCTCGCGGTAGAATAGACCCCAGAAACCCTAAATCGGCCATTTGAGTAATAACATCTTTTGGTACGCCGCCTTGTTGGTCGAACACGCCAGCATTAGGCCGAAGTACTTCATTTGAAAACTCTTTCGCTAATTTAACTAGCCGGTCCATTTTATTATTCATAAATAAAATCTAACCTTTTATTTTTTGGACAAGTTGTTGCATTTTTTCAATCGAAATAAAATTCTCTCTTTCAATATATTCATCTGGAATCGAGATCGAAAATTTATCTTCGATAAAGCATAGAAGTCTCATAGAAAATAAAGAGTTAACCAGACCGCTTTCAAAAATATTAGTATCGTCCTTTAACTCTATTTCATCATCCAGATTGGTAATGTTATTTTCAATAAAATGACGAATTTCCGTTGATATAATATATGAATCTTTCACACACTCATCCTTTAATTAATTTCAATTTTGACATAACGCGGAAAATCAGGAACTTGACTCAAATCATGGGAGAAAATTATTGTATCATCTGAGAGCTCTTGACATTTTTTAAAGCCAGCAAATTGATAGGTTACATACATTTGCCTATTACGCTGTGTCCGCTTAAACTCAGCATGCAAATTATGTGACTTTTCTTTAGCTTGCTTCATAATATAAGTCAGAGCGATACTGCCGACACCTCTGGACATGGTTCTACATGACATAAGCAAAAGCTTTATATAATCCGTATCACCTTTATATTGAACCAGAGCAAGACCTATTTTTCCGTAAGAGCCATATTTATCGACTAATTCAAATACAAACAGGTCATGATCATCAGCAGCCATAAGCGCTGATAGTTCATCACGACTGTAAGTAATACCGGTAGAATTGAGCTGATTGGTACGTTGTGTTAATTCCTCAGCTCGGAGCAAATCTTCCTCTTCGGCTTTGGCAATATAAAATTTCATATCTAATTGACTGAGGAAGTCTTCAGGAGTGCCGATAAATTGCTCTTCCTCATTCTTCCTGAGGATATCATCTTGATAACGACGCCTTCTCAGCTTTGCATCATCGGATATTTCCATGCTTGCAATTCGCGGTAAGTCTAGCAGTGTGTTATATTCTAAAGCGTCAATACAAACAACGTCAGGATGCCTTGAATTAACCTCATCCCTTTCCATTATTTGATCATCAACAAAAATAAAAGTATCGGCTGAAATATTCAGGCTCTTCTGAATTTTTTCTATCGATAAAGACTTCGGCCCCCAATTAATTTGCGGATAAATAAAATACTCATCCAGTTCAAATTCGCGAAGTTTAGCCATCGCATCACTAGCCTCATTTCGACTAGAGATAGACTGCAAAATACCCATGTTATCCAATTTTTTGATAATCTGGGGAATATTTTCTTTGAGTTTCACCTCATCCTGCTCAGATAAAACGCCTTCCCAAATAGTATTATCCAAGTCCCAAATCACACATTTAACGGGTTTATTTGTGACTTCAACTTGTGTGTCAATATTCATTTTCACACTTTCCCAATTATTTATATTTAAAGAAACCCATACCGCTTTTTTTGCCCAAATGCCCGGCATCAACCATTTTTTTAAGCAGTGGGCAGCATCGGTATTTTGGGTCCTGATAGCTGTCATAAAGGACACGTAGTGAATTCACCACGGTATCCAGCCCAATCAGATCGGCCGTCTCCAGAGGCCCCATAGCATGGCCATATCCATCTTTAAAAATCTTGTCTATATCCTTTGGCGTTGCAACGCCATCCTGCACCAGAAAAGCCGCTTCATTCATAAACAGGTGAGATAATCGGTTCGAAACAAACCCGGGGTAGTCTTCCACCACCACCGCATTCTTATTAATGCTTTGCAGCAAGGCTTGGGAAGCTTCTAGCGTTTTGTCGCTGGTATGGAAACCTTTAATGACTTCTACACATTTCTTAAGCGCGACAGGATTCATGAAATGCAAGCCAATAACTTGCTCTGGATAAGGTAAGCATGAGCCAATCTTAGTAATTGAAATACAACTAGTATTTGCAGCGACGTAGGTCTTCTCATTAATGACAGGCGACAACCGTTCATACACATTCTGTTTAGCTGCCAGATCTTCTTTCACATTTTCAATGACCCAGTCGCTCCCTTCAATTTCCTGATAGTCACTGACCACTTTTACTCGTTCAAGCAGCTCATTTACATTTACCGATTTGAGTTTAGGCTCAAGCATGCGATAGAGCCTAAACTCATTTTTTATCCGGGAAGGAATGTTCTCAAGTACGGTTGGATCAATGTCTAGAATAACAACATCATGACCAAAAGCGGCGCACACCATCGCGGTGTCTAACCCCATAACACCCGCACCAACAATCGATATTTTCAACGCCAATCTCCTTTTTAAAATTGTAAAACTACATATCTTGAAGTTTTCCCTCGCTCCAACAGCGAGCGTTCCATACGTTTTTCTCTCATAGCTGATGCCAGTTTTAGTACGCTACCGCCCCTCGCCATGACCAATGCGCATAAGGTGTATTACTTTATGGGGCGCTTTGCCGAGCACCTGCCCCCGCAGACGCTCGGCAAAACACAAAGGACCGTTATCCTTCCCACTGACAAATTGTGCAATGACGCCACTCGCTTCAAAAATCGAAACGAATGCGGTTACCGACCTTAGTCAATCTAGGTGATTTTTTTGTAGTGCAACTCAACCTGTTTCAGGTGGTGGTGCTTATCTCTGGAGGGACCTTTGATGTTGTATATAGCAGATTAATTTTCGCCTTATGCCGGTGATCGCTCAGCGTCGGCACTTTCAGAATGGTCTCTAGTTCTTTACAGAACATAGCGTTGTCTAGCAGATTGGATTTCAAATCGCGGAAAGTCAGAGTGATTTTTTCTTTATTGCCATCAGCAGACAAGGGATTTTCAACACTGGGGTGTACAACGGAGGAATATTCGGAGAGGACACTGTTACCGTCATTTTTATTGACACTAACTTTTTTCTGTGCACTACCAGTACGGAAGCTCCGTTTAATATTAACGTGTACTTTCGGCACTTCGTTCATAAAACTTTCAAACATAGTATTTATCCTAAATAGTAGCTCATGAGAAGGAAGTCAGCCATGCAACATTGACAGGACGTACTTTGCTTCTACTTTAACCGAAAGACAGAGCAACAATGCTTATGCATAAATTTACATTAACAATGCCACACAACAAACCATCTAACCAAAGTAAATTTTCTACATATAATAAACACAATATCGTTATTTTTAGTTTTTTTATCTGAAACGAGCTAATCCTTATAGATTTAATAAGACACTTTAGGAAAACTGATAATAATCATACATAATAAATATTTTTCGTTCAAATAATTAATAGTTCTAATAATATTATTAGAATGTAAATTTCTATGAACAGGCAACACGAACATCGTGACACGAACGTTTAGAACACTGACTGTAGGTTGTACACACAGGCTCTATCGGCCTTGGAAAAACATGAGATAACGCCCAAGGCGTCATATCAATGGTGGGCGATGGTGATAAAATCACCTATAATTCAGCGGGGCAAGGATTTGTGTGAATGTGTAGAGATGAACATAAACAGCGGCACTTATCCCCGGAGTACCAAGGTAGCTGCCTGGAAGTTCACCTTTCATGACAAAAGCAATGGCGTCAATGATCACCTTCATTAACCTCAGCCAAACGCTGATTCAGTGTCAGATCCGTCTGCAATGCCAAAGATATCAGGGCATCCGTGATGGGTGCAAAAATACGCGCCCCCATCCGAGCCAATCGATCGGACCACTGCTCAGCGTCATTGACAATAATGCCGAACTTACGCCCATCAGTGGTCCTGGATACATAGTCCTTGAACGTCTCCCCCATACGAGGCTGATTATACAAAACCTCGTTTTCATACTGAGGGCTTTGCATGCCGTCGATTACAACCGCAATGAACCATTGATAGCCCGGTCAGCTTCTATCGACATGCTGGCGAACATATCAAAAACAGACAACGGCAAAATCTATTTACAAACTCATGTCATAATTCCCATAAATTTTTTAATCATCCTTAACACCAAACCCTTGGGAACGGATCAACTGATTCATTACTTTTAGATCCACCAATAGATCGTCGATATCGTTATCCAACAGACGCTGGTGCATTTCACCAAATGCGACACTCATTTCTTGCATCCCCTGATAAGTCAGTAACCTCACCTCTTCAAATTGCGCGCTATTCGCATTCTGCTCCTCTAACGAAACACAACGCTCCAACGCCTTAACAATCATTGGCAAATAACGGTTGAGAAATAACTTACCGGGAGTGACATCCCGGGCATCAGCCTGCATACAGCCAATGATCGCCTGCGTTTTCTCTTCAATCTGGCTAATCAATTCCTGTATCTCATATGTCATGCCAGACTTATAACGTTTGATCTGAGTCAGTTGCTCATAATATTCAGTAAACTCTGCCTGTGCTTCATCTTGCCGACACTGTTCCTCTGCCTGTTGACGAGCAGCAATCTGTTGCTGCCGTTGCAGCGCTTTCTGCTGCCGGAGATGCTCCCAGAATTCAGCAAACCCCGTTGTCAACACAACGATAAAAAATACAACACCAAACCAAACAGGAATCGCATGGGCATCAATTCTAAACAACGCGACAATAATACTCGCTGTCATCAGTAATAACGGGAACCTGCTTACCTCTAGTTTACGTTGTCTGATAATCGTGATGAACAAAGCCGCCAGCCCGCCAAACAACAGTGCGGCGGCCCACAGCCCCGCCAGTACACTCAACACCGCCACCAACCAACCGGCCAAAGTCGCCGGTCTATGTGGACGTGACGGATAGAGAGCCAACAATCCGATATAGACTGATAACAGCACTATGCTAGAAATATGACCATCACCCACTGGCAAGGCCAAAAAAGACCAAGGAGTATACAGAACAACACAACCCAGTATAAAAGCGAGGACAAAGACTTTGATATGAAACAGTACCCGTGATAAAGACCGCCTGATGCTACCGAGCAGGGACATCACTCCCGGCTTCTGCTGTTGTGCCGCATCACGGTCAGACGATGATTGAGGTGTAGGCATAGGATATTTTATTCCTCTTACTATTATCCATTCCTGTCAAGAAAACATCTGATGAGATGACTAATATTGTGCATTAGCCGCCGCAGTTAAACGCTGACGTAAATTATCTTCCATTGAGGAGAGTTCTTTCTCAATTTCAGTTCGTTTAACGCGCGCTTCTGACGCAATACGCATTGTATCTTCAATCGTATTGACCAAACGGCTCTGCACATCACGCAAGGTTTCAATGTCAACGATAGAGCGTTCCACTTCAGTAGCCGTTGCAATGCTGCTCTGTTGCAAGATTTCAGCATTTTTGCGCAGTAAATCGTTGGTCGTATCGGCCACCTCTTTTTGCAATTTAGCCGCTCTATGCTGAGCTTTCAGTGACAGATTGAGTACCATCTGACTTTTCCAGATTGGCAATGTGGAAAGGATGCTACTCTGGATCTTTTCCGCCAGTTGCTGGTTGTTATTTTGTACAATCCGAATCTGTGGCGCAGTCTGTATAGCAATGGTTTTTGACAGTTCCAGATCATGAAGACGGCGTTCAAAACGATTAATATTTTCCAGTAGATCTTTAACACTCTGCGCATCCATCATGTCTTGAGACGTTTCAGCCTTGCTCTGTAATGAGGGCAACTCCACCGTTTTAATCTGCTGTAACTTCTGTTTGCCCGCTTCCACATAGAGCGATATTTCTTTATAGAAACTTAGATTGCGATCGTAGAGTTGATCTAACACCGTGATATCACGCAGCAAGTTAAGCATTGCACTATCCAGATGAGTGGCAATGGTATCGACTTGCTGTGTTAGCGTTTTCTGATCAATCATGGTGCGCTCGACTTTCTTAAAGATCCCGCCGATCAGCGGTAATTTTCTCAGAAAGCGACTACTCTTCTCTTCTGCGGATAACGCATCATGTTCACGAATAAACATGACCAAATCCGAGAGTTTCTGGCCTACCTCATCAGCCTCTTTGGTTCGTACATTCTCCAATAACGTATCAGCAAAACGAGCGATCCCCCCCATAGGCTTGGCGCCATAGCTGATCACCGCCGCAGGTTGTGAAATATCGATCTTTTCTATTAGGCTGTTGATGTGCTCCTGATCAACCAGAACAGTTGGCTCATTGATAGCCATATCACGACCAAATGATGGGATAGGTATAACTTTAGTACTCATAAAATAATCCTGTTAGCTGAATAGATAAAATAATTTTATGTAAAATAAGAAATATTATAGGATGTCTACAACGTGTTTAAAATAAGTTCTATTTTCTGACAATCTGCGATTACCTCGCACACAAAACAAAAAACGCCAGCATGAGCCAGCGTTATCAGTGCATCAGTTAAAAGAGGAACTGGTGGCTAACCGTAACTAACAACAGGCGGCAAATTTCTGTAAAATCGTAATGCTTCATCGTTACGACCATAGCAGTACGCTAAAATAACGTGCTCATTTTTATTCAAGACATATCTACCAAATTAAACAACTAACAAAGAAAGGGCTACTCATTAAAATTGGCCACGGACTATACCCAATGGATTTCAAGATGCATCGCGACGGCAAGGGAGCGAATCCCCGGGAGCATAGCGAACTATCTGACCGGGGTGAGTGAGCGCAGCCAACAAAGAGGCAACTTGAAAAATAACGGGTATATAAATAAGGTTTCATAATTCCGCTACACATGATTTTCTTCAACTCATTGTTATACATAGGGTTGTTGGTAGATAAGGTGTAGCACCATTCTGGAAAGTTATTTATACAAAAGCCAGACCGAGCACGATATCAGGCAAGCCTATCCCAGCAAAACCTGGCGGTGTGGATGCCATTGTGTCTGAGGTGCTAAAACTCAAAAAGATTGATTTTACTTTTGATGACTTAACACTCAAATTTATGAACGGTGAAATAACCCAAATCCCAGCATCAATTAAATTCAAATTTGATAATCGGAAATTTAGTACTCGCTTACAAATAGGCAGAAAAGTAATAAATGAAAAAGGTTGAAATCATGAAAATTTTGTTTGTTATTATGTTACTTCTCTCTGTAATAACCGGGTGTTCAGGTCAAAATATCCCAAACAGACAAACACAAACAGAAGAGGGATTGGAATTCGCATTTTCATCCGGCGGTAATTTTACCTTAACTCACGCCTGTACCGACAAAATCGATTATTTAGGGCCAGACGAAGGGGGGAATGACCAGATAGAAATAGCGATAAAAAACAATAAACAATGCTTTGCTCACTTTGATGCTTTAATCAATAAAAATATCGGTACCCAAATGACAATATCATTTAAAGGTACTCATCTTGTTACGGCGACTATCCAAACTTCTTTAAATCCTTCATTTATAATGGGGGTAAAAGATAAAGAACAAGCCATGAGCATTATAAACACATTAGAAAATTAGAGAATAATCAGTCACTCATTAAGAAAATCAACTGTACCGCACTATTTATCCTATGCGTCGTAGAACTTTGCCCCACCAAGTCAATATTGAGCGCAGTGTACATCCTGATCGCCCAGAACTGCTGCGAATGATTGCCGATCTGTAACCTAGATAGGCACCAAAATTTTTTATTTTATGAGTCTATTTTTTGGACGTATATTTATTTTCAGAGTAGGATTAAATCCTACACACCTAACTGGAGGTATGCCATGCGAACTACACAACAATTCAGTATTACATTGCCAAATGAAATGGCTGATGTAGTAAAAACTAAGGTCATGACGGGAGAATATGCCACGGAAAGTGAAGTTATTCGGGATGGCCTGCGTGCGTTAATGGCCCGTGATCGTGCGGTTGAAAGCTGGTTACGCGAACAAGTCGTCCCTGTGTACGATTCCATGAAAGCAGATCCGGCACGAGCACTGACTGTTAACCAAGTACGAGCAAGATTAGCTACTGAACGCAAGCAGAATTAAAGTGAGCTATCGTGTTGTCTTTTCACCAGAGTCCTCAGAGCAATTGGTGACACTTTACCACTATCTGGCTGTTACTGCCTCCCCAGACACTGCAACACGCTATACAGACGGTACTATCGCTTTCTGCGAGAGTTTATAAACTTTTCCCCATCGCGGGACTCAACGTGATGATATTTGTTCCGGCTTACGGATTACCAATTACAAGAAACAAACCGTGATTGCTATTGATAGCGATGTTGAATTAGTTTCTATTATTGGCATCTTCTACAGCGGTCAGGATTACGAAACTTTTCTGCAAAGCGATTCAGAATCTGACATATAGATCTGTGATGACCTTATAATCTCAAAAGCAGCGATTAATGATTGGGGTAATAAAGTGGCTGCTCCCGGCCCTGAAATCTTCGCCCATTATTGGGCGAAGATTTCTAGCGATGTTTATTCAAAATATTTACTAGAAAGAGAAAACTCGTCGTGCAGCTCCCACAGCACTGGTTCCATAGTCTATCGCATTGGCGATCCCTGTTGTGGTCAGGACCCTGCCTCTGACCTGATTACCAATCATACCCGCAATATTATCGATACCACTGCCGATAGCGCTTAGCCCTCTGGAAATCCAACTATCTCTTCCCATCACTCTGTGCAGACCCGTTCCAATGCCGCCTGCAAGCCCGCCGAGAACGCTAAATATAGGTTCAAAGACCGGTCTGGCGACACTGAAATGCACTAATTGTCTGGCTAAACCGGCGACATGTGGGCTGATAGCCCGGCCTAAGAGCCTACTCAAAAATCCGCCGCCCATTACTCTGTTAATAGCCATTTCCGCCCCCAAACCAGCGGCATAACCCACTGCGTAATTCGCTAAATGTCCGGCGGGATTACTGGCGACATCTAAACCAAAACCAATCCAGGAACCATAATAGGTACCAATACCGGCATGGATACCTGCTCTGGTACTCCCTTGTGTACCGGTGATCATCCCACCAGCCGCCCCACCCGTTGCTGCCGCTATTTCATGTGTAAAGGTGGTGGAAGTCCCCAACATGGTATCAATGGTGCCTACCGCACTTCCGGCCCCAATAGCGCCGCCTATCCCTCGGTCAGCATTATTTATCCATGATCCCACCGCCCCCGTTACCGCCCCGGCGGCTGATGCAACACCCACTCCTTGTGCTCGCGCGCCATAAGCCGCGGCTGAACTCGCCCCGGCAGCCGCGCCAGCCGCCGCCTGCACTAACGTCGATTTTCCCTGTACGAGTCGAGCGAGTAATGCCCCGCCTTTTTCCAACAGGCTACCTACGTTATATCCCATCAACGCGCCAATCCCTGCGCCTACCGCCGCAACCCCCAGAATGACGGGAATGGCCGCTCCAGCCGTAGCGGCAATGGTAGCCGCCAGACCACCAATCGCAATCCCGCCAGCAATAGCTCTGCCAATTTTTTGTCCCCGTCTCATTGACGCAGACATCCCCTCATCAGGTTTACGAAACAGAAATGAAGCAAACCAAAATGTATTCCGATTTCGGTTCGCAGACGGCGCTAATCCATCAGGGTCAGTCAATGTGATGGGGTTATTCCTCACCATCCGGTACAAATTCAGCCCATCCACGGTTCCCGCCGGATCAGCACTCAACCATCGGCCCACCCAAGACTGATAATAGCGGTAGCCGTAATAATACAACCCAGTGGCATCCCGCTCTTTACCGGAGTAACGAATAAATTTGTAGCTGGCTTCTGTCTGATTTTTCGCTGCCCATACCGCAGTGCCGCCATACGGATAATACTCTTCCTGACTGAGAATTTGCCCTTCGCTATCCAGTTCAAGCTGGCTGGAACCGAGAAGATTATCGTAACTGTAACGCACCTGATCGTTGTCGATATCTGCCGGCTTACCGCTTTCCCAATGCAATACCCTTACCTGTGCGCGGCCCGCCTCACCTACCGTAATCACCTGCAAGTTTTTAGTTGTTTTATCTGCAACCTCAGTTGTGCGTAGCTCTAATCCCGGTAGATAAATCACCCGTTGTACTTGAATACTGTTACCCGTCTGCTGTTCACTCACTTTTAGCAGCCGTATCCCATCACTGCTATAACGATACCATTCACTGTCACTGGTATTTTCGCGGTTCACCGGTGTTACTCGTTGCAATTCACCACGGATATTCCAATCCAGATTTTGCCCTAGCATTAACGTCTGCTGATGACCGCCGGAATCAAATAGCGCATCCACTTGGGTTGGCTCTGTCGTTAATGTACTCAATACCGCCCGGTTACTGCGGCTTGAAACGGTCATATCTGTGGTGTAACTATTTTGAGTCGCGGGTGAACTGTGTCGAATTTGAAGCAAATTACCGCCACGGTCATAAGTATAGGTACGAAGGTAATTGGTATAAGTGTTGTTGTCGGTAGGAACAGGTATTACGGGTGAGGGAAGTTGGTTGCTTTGCTGGCCGATATTGGCCATTTCACGCCCTGTCGCACTAATAAGCTGATACAGAGAATCATAAACATAGCGGTTCTCAGGCTCTACTTTCTGATTGCGCCAAAAGCGGGTAGCTTCAGCATCATTATGGATGCTGACGACATTCCCCACCGGATCATACTCATAGCGTAGATCCTGCAATACCCTTGCTCCTGCTTGACTCTCTTCGGCGCGTCGGGTGGCAATACCAATCAGACGTTGAGTTTCCGGTTCATAACTGTACTCGGTAATCACGCCGTTACCATGCTCTTCACGCAACTTATGACCTGCGGCTGACCAGCTCAGGGACTTAACAATCACCTGTTCACGCTGGCCTTTCACCGTTAACCAACTCCTTTTTAACTGACCGGCAATGTCATAAGCCAGACGCTGAATATTTCCTTTCGCATCGGTTTGGGTCAGTAAAGCCCCTATGGCATTAGTTGTGCTTTGTGTTGTATAAACCTCACTCGCCAGCATCCGCTGCCAGACAGTTTCATCATCACCGCTCCAGTTAGCCTCCTGCCCCTCTGCCAGCAATTGGTGAGATTGGGATAACATGGCACCCGCCAGTGACTGACTCATCAATCTGGTCACTCCCGCCGTGTCGTAGTGGCATATGCACAGACCGGAGAGGTTATACTCTTTCTCCGCTGTTGTATTCTCAGCCCAGATAAAGCGCTCTGTCACTTGAGAAGTCTCTTGGTCGGAAACTTGTTCGCTCACAGATAACAAGCGACCGGGCAACGTGTTGCCTTCATAGCGACGAGTCTGACGAACACCTGTCGCATTCATCGTCATTACCGGACGACCTTCAATATCATTTAATGTGACAGTTCGGCCAGCATCGACACTCTCTACCCACAGAGCATTACCGGCCAGATCATGTTGCCAAACAAAATTAGGCTTTACTGAGTTATCAGCCTGCTTTGCATCATATAAGCGTGGGTCAATACTGTGGTTCAGGTGTCCACCAGCATCATACTGGTGACGGGTGACGCGGGTGTCAGTCTCCCCGCCGACCACAACACGGTGAAAACCAATATCACGAATGGACAGGCCGCGATTATCTAACACGCTGACTGTTGGGGTTTGAGTATAAAGAGTCGTATCAGACGTACTCATATCATATTCCTTTTATTTTGTTTTAACGCTTCCCTTCCAATGAAATGGAGAAAGATCGCAAGATTAATTTCAGGTATGACAGACCCTCTCCCACTCTGACGAACAGAGTGGGAGATATTTAGTTAAAAGTTGATTTAAAAAAGTGTTTTCTTGACTTGATTTGCAAAGCTGGCGCCGCCGTCGCAGGCGGTGTAATGCACCTGCACCAGTACATCGTCCATATTCGCCAACAATGACGCCTGCATGTCATCCGCCTTCAATATGTTGCCATCAATATGTTCATCCACAGAACGCGGGAAGGTAAGCGTCCATTTGGATACCGCACCAGTGCCTTCAAACGATAGATAGCGCTCATCCTCCAAACGCAGCTCAAAACTACCAGAGTCATTCAGACCAGAAGAAAGCGCTACTTGCTGGCTGGCACGCAGATTAGTGACAATATGCGTCGCATTACCCTCTTTATCTGTCGAATCATTGAGATATTTAACACCGCCGATATCTGCTGCAAGCAGTGTACTGCTGCTAGTTTGAGTAAGCGTTGCTTTCACGTTCTGATACGGCCCAACCAGCGTCGGCAATGTCACTGACACGGTTTTAATCTGGCGCAAATAGTGTCCCGGATAGTCGTTGTCAAACAGCTTTTCGCTTAATGTAAAGTCAACTTTGCCCTCAGTTTTTAGCTTACCAAAGCCATCATTACCCAATAAGCTTTTGAGCGACACAGTACGGATCACATTAAGACGGCGCTCATGACGAGCCAAATACGCAGCTTCCATCTGATGCAAATTGAGTTGCAGTGTCTCCCCTACTTGCAGACCACGATAATGGTCATTCCAAGTACCAGTCTGGATAAAAGTGGTGGCGTAGTCCCCCAATTCATACTGCCAGCACGCCTGAGCAGAAAGGCAAAGAGCAACCACAGCGTCGTATGCTTGATAGTACAACGCGGATAATTGACCACTTAACCACTGGTATAAGGTTGCCTTGGTAAAACGGGTGGTCAGGTAAGTCAACATGGTTCGAATTTGTACCTGCTGCGCCTTCGCCTGTTGCAAGGAAGTCTGAGCCGCTTTTTCGCGCACTGCCAATGCATCCAACTGTTTCTGTAACGCTTCGACCTCTGACTGTGCCTGCTGGTATTGAATTTGCCACTCTTCACGACGACGACGGTAATTCTCCGTAGTCGCCAGACGCTCGGCTACTACGCTGGTAGCTTGACCAGCGGCCATCAGCCCGATGGCAATCGCTTCCGTTACCCCCTCGTAGCGCGAACCGCCATCAGCCAAACCGAAGATATTAGGAATCACTTTCAGCGCCCCACTGGCAGTTTGTACGCCGGTGGAAGAAGAAATCAGGGATTGGGCTGAAGTTTGGGTATCCATCACCAGTTGTTCCGCGCTGGAGATGTTGTTTTGATACAGCGTGTAATAGTGGTCATGGCGCTGTTGCGCCGTAGCCTGACTGGCTTGCAGCGCCAGACGATCTGCGGCCAATCCATCCAACGCCTGTTGTTGCAACGTAATGGCATAGCTGGACATATCCAACAATTGCTGTTGCGCCAACTCCTCTTGACCGGCCCGTTCGCTACGTTCCAACAAACTAAGCAGGTTCTGACCAAAACCGGTCAACGTCCCCACGGCGTTGTAAGCCCGAGGCAACATAGCGCTGAAACGGTATGGCGGTACCGTCAACATGGCGCCACTGACGCCATTCGCCAAAGTACCGGACTGAGCGCGTTGAGCCAACAGCGCTACCGGATCAGCAGGCGCAGCATACAGCGGCAGTGAAAGCGGCTTGCCATCAACGGTCAGGTTATGACGCAGATTGTATAACCGAGCATCCAACGTATCCCAGTGGGACAACATCAGGACATTGAGCGGTTCGTTAAAGTAGCCATTATCCGCCAGTTTCAAGTGACTAATGTTATTGCCCGGTAATGCGGGTAAAACAGTATTACTGTTAGCTAGCTGGAGTTCAAAGTCACGTAAAGCCGTTTTTTGCCCGGCGGCTAAGGTATCCAGGGTTTGCGGTGTCCAGACGCTACTCAGCGACACATCCGGCCGAGGCCCTAACAATTCAGCGGCCAGATTGTAATAGACACGGGCCTGAGTCAGACCATCACGCGTCAACTGGCGATACCACATATCTCCCTGAGCAATGAGATTGCTGACATAGGCGATAAATACCGCTTTCTGATATATCACCGGATGAGCATAAGCCTGAGTATCGGGATCGATAGGATCACTCAAATGACGTGAAAGATCGCTGTGTCCTTCAACCAACGGGCGTACATTCCAATAAGCTGGAGCATTGTGTGACTTGTTTTTCATCGCCGGATCAAAGATGTAATGCAAACTCTTTTGCGCCGGCGAAAATTGCTGTTCGTTGGCAAAACGCGTAGCAACCAGAAACGGCAAGTGAAAGAACAATTCCCAGAAATAGAGACCATTTGAGCCATTAAAGTCCATTGGTTCACTTTTGCCGTCAGTCACTAAATCAGCTTCCAGAGAAGGATCTGCTTGCAAGGTATAATCCAACAAACTATCCAACCCTAAATTTGCCTTTTCAATTAAGGTACGCACAAAGGTGGTATTCAGACGGGTTTTAGCAGGTAATGATAAGGTCAAGAAATCCAGATATTGCACCAAACCACGTTTGCTATCGTAACGGGAAATCAATCGCGGAATGGCATCCGGCGCTTTGCTATCTTGCAACGCAACATACACGTTAAACCACTTACTGACCCAAGAATAGGCCCCTTTTTTCCCTGATGGGCGGTCATAATGATCCCACACGACATTCAAACAAACCTGTAGGTAGTTTTTATCCGGCTCAGTGGAGAAATCCGCTTCGGACAAGGTATAAGGCGTAGAATAGGCCGTACCGCTGGCAAGTTGGAAAGTTTGAGCACTGTAGCGTTTAAACAGATTGCGCCCATCCGCCGTCTCAGCATTGATTTCCTGATAAAATTTGCGGTTATCGGCGATTTTCTTGAAGTTTTTGATAGTGGTCAGTGTTGGCCAATCTGGGGATGTAAATACAGTTTCAAGCTTATCAAGACTAATAGCGTAATTTATTTTATCAAACCAATCTAGCAGCACTGTACCGTCTGGGATATACAGATTATAACTGGTAGGTGTCTCTCCTTCCCAAGCGATATAACTGCCCTGCACAGTAACAGTATGGTGAACATCAAGCAGGGGAGCAATAGCCCATCCCTCATTAATTCGCTGCTCTAACGCCCACGTTCCATTAGGGACATAGCTTCCACCATACCCAGAAGGATAATAGTTGATTACTGCATTATGGAAGGTGTAATAATTTCCATCATGGTAATCCAGATAAAAACCTTCATTCCCTGACCACGTGAAACCATAACCAGACTTAGAATCATATACAATATCGTTATATCCAAATGTATGACGATTAATAAAATCCCCATTGGTAGTGGTCTGGATATGGAGTGTCAGACCATCTTGATCGATATCCACATAGGCACCGGTAGTACCCTGCTTCAAGTCATCAACTTTACCTACCCAACCCGTATTTTCGGGATCTTCTGTTGCACCAGCAATAACCTTAGTAATCACATACTTCTTATCGTATACCGCAAATTGCAGGCAGTTCTGATCATTTGTTTCATCACGGTAAGTACTGAACAAAAAATTCTTACTCAACGGCCTGAGAATATGGCGATTGAAAGCTGAGTCACAATAGAGATAACCATACACAGCAGGACGGTTTTGATATGGAGTCCCCGTAAAATTACGTACAAACACCCCCAACATCAGGCGACCATACGGATTACTGTCAGTTTCCTCCGTCGGGTCAATACTAAAATCGGTGGTAGCCAGCAAATTCACATCCCGTAGCGTGATACCATTTTCATTAATCAGCAAACTGGTACGAGATATATCCTGATCACCATCTCCATTTTGTCGCGTCATCAGAGTGGTAGTATTTGGCGCAGTCCAAGTATCATCGTAGCGCTTATAGCCAAACTTTATGCTGTAAGCATGGGTCTTACCGATATCTTTGCCGTCATCACCCTTTTGCACTGCCGGGTCACGCTCAACCCAAGCCACATACAGCCGGTCGTTATAAAATACCGGGCGAACCGTATGCTCCAGCACCGTATCACCAGACAGCGGCAAGGTGATTTCCTGCCAATCATTCCAACAATTTGGCGTCACTGGATTTCCCGCCGGATCTTGCCGATTTTTACTTAAATCCATCTGACGCCAGTAGTACCGATACGGCTTAGTAGTAGTACGGCCGATAAAATAGTAAATGGCCTGATCAAATTTATCCTGATTAATATAACCACTAAGTACATACAGATTACTCACCGCCTCAAACTCATTGAGATACGCCAGAACTGCATCCTGAACCCGGTCCGGATCGAGCCGATTCTGGTTTAAAGTCGTCTCCAACTCTGAGAAATAATGGCTTTTTTCCTGCCGGGTGATGGGAGAAATGTAGTTTTCAGCGTAATTTCTAACCTCAGCCCCCGCAGCCCAGACTGCATATTGATTATCATTGTCGCGCCATTCGTTAGCGGTGGAGGGTTCCATCGCCTGACGCCCCGGTTCAGAGCCGTTGACCAGACGAGTCATATATTGCTGTATGCTGGCGATCGCTTGAGCTACTCGGCTGGTCTCAACCTCATCAGCCACTTCCGGGTCAATCAGCAAGTATTCGTACAAATCTTCCACGGTCACTGGCTGACTATCGACGCCTTTCAAGGCTGGCGCCACAAAGTTCATATAGCCGGTCACCAGCGCATCACGCTGAGATTCATTCAGTTGCTTTTCCATTATCGATAACATAATTACACCTGCCTTACTTAAATGGCGGTTTAGAATCGGCCCGATTGGGCCATACGGAAAAATCAGATTCACCTATTCAGGTGGCGAACTTCTGCCATGTTCAACGACTATCCTTGACATGAGATACACCGGCCACCAGCGCCTGACCGGTGCTTTGCCAAAGGGCATAATCACTGTCACGGCTCAGGGCATAGCCTTGCTGTTGCTGTGTAACGCCAAGACCCGTCTGGTTCTGTGCCTGTTGCAGACGCAGAAGCGTATCCAGTTGCGGTGTAGTTTTGGCAATCCCGCCCAATACCGCCCAAGCGGCTTGCAGCTCATTAGCCTCCCAATCCAACAGTGTCGCCAACGTCTGTGCAGCATCAGATTGGCTCAACGGCGCAACAGCATTAGCCGAACGGAGATAGGTCAATACATTATTTTCCGTACCACTACCGGCTTTCCCCACCTGGAGCAGCAAATCGCTGTAACGGCTTAAGGTATACAGCATCCACAAACTGATATCGGTTACCGTTTCTGAGGAAGCGCCGAAATAGGCTGGATAATCCAGCAAGGTTTGCACCATTGCAGGACTCAAAGTGAATTGTTGGGTTAACAAGGAGCGGCGTACCACTTCACGTAATTGATTCAGATAGTCAGCAGGAATATCGGCAGCGGTCTTAACGGTATCTTTCAATGCCCAAGTCGTACTAAGCCACTGATAGACAGTTTTTCCACTCCAACGCAGCAACAATGCAGGCAATGACTGACTCACATTCAGGGTCTGCGCCAATAAACTGACAGCGACACCTTGCTGAGTTTGCTGCGCTTGATTCAACGTATTCTTCAGAGTGGTAATTGCCAGTTTCTTATCTTCATCAGATAAGCTTTGTGTATTGACCACCGTTGCTATCACACTTTCTATGCCGGCATCGGTCACCAGACCCACCTTATCGATAAGCGGATTACTACCTGCCGAGAGCAGAGCAAACCAGTCAATGGCGTGACCGTTGGTATCAACTAATGGCGCGCCACTACGGGATAACAATGTTGCATCCACAAATGTACTGCCCAAGTTCTGCCACACCTGACGGATAAAATTCAATTGATCGTCAGTGCCCTGAGCGGTAAAGGTAGAATTGCTACTCAACAGTAAAAGTAAGGTTTCAACAGGTAAATCATGCTGTTGTTGCCATTGAGCGATCGCACTTAGCGCTTGCAGCAAACTCAGAATATCCGCCGCCAACGGAGAATCCTTTTGCGGTGCGGTGATTGTCGGTTTTCCTGCCAATTGCTGCCAGACGATGCCTGTACCTGCATCCAATCGGTCAACCAAAGCACAGAAAGCCTCTGGATCTATCCCCAATGTACGCGCCAGATTAGCCAGACGGTAGAACGCCGACACCACAAACAGATTACAGTTGAGCGTACTTTGTGTGACATTCCCCTGCCGACGAGCAATATTATCCGCCAATAACAGGAACTGACGATGATTGAGGCCCAATGCAGTGCTGATATGTTTGACACGCGCCCCATCTCCCCCGGTAGTCGATGTATAGACAAAATCATGATCATCCACCACAAACGGCGTATCAAAGGCGCCGGCGGAATTAAACACCTGATCTAAGAACGGGGTTGCTGGTGTAATGGCAAACGGAGTCACTACGCGCAACCAGCCAGCAAATTGCTTGGCGGTAACACCGTATTTCGCCTGATAATGCTTGAACACTCCCAACAGACGCAGTGTATTGTCGTTCATCAACAGCGCGCTATTTCCTGCTTCCGCATCCATAGCAGAAGTCACCAACAGGTCAATATCTTCATAGGGCAGATTCAGCCATTTTTGCAGGCGCACGATACGATTGATACGGTCCAACTTGTCATCGGTCAGATTGTTAACCGTCAGGGCAAAATGCGCCTCCGCGCCACTGCGACTCAAGGTAATCGCCTCTGGTTTGCCGGCATGAATGAAACGGGCGCCGTAAGCAAATGGCGTCGCTGCCGTGTCGCCAGTGCTCGCATTATCAGACTTAACCACCGTAGTCCCCCCGACAGTTGAACTCAACATCAGTTCTACCTGAGGCACAGTCAAATTTGTTCGGCCAGTCAGTATGGTCATATCGCTGAAACTGTTCTTCGTAAGCGAACTGTCACCATAATTTAGCTGATAGAAATCCTGACCAACGGTCTCCGTAATGATTTTCTGCTGCTCTGGCGAAAGCTGACTCGCCATGATTTGCAGTCGAGTCAAAGCACTGGCAGTCGTATCGCTCAATTTTCCTTTTGCTGTTGCCCAGAAGTTTTGCGGCAAATCCAGCGTCTGCGGCAAGGTGACATCTTGCAACGTGGTACCTAATACCGACTGAGCTGTCTGAATCTGCTGGTGACCATAATGATACGGCAGATTATTCGGATAACGAGTGGTGGAAAGTTTGGCGTTTACCGCTTCCAGATCAGCCAGACTTAGTTTCTTCTGAATGGCCTTGGATAGAATTTCATTAACCAACTGCAATTGCGGTATAACCTCATTGATCGCTTTATCATTAATTAACAAAGCGCCCAAATCAGGACGACGTTCCGCCAACGTATTCATAATGGCACTGGCGCCATTCTTTTCCTGCTCAAGGGCCAGTTGATAAATATGTGTCAAATAGGCTACCGGCGCATCGTTGGCTTCCGGCGAGCCGCTAGGTGCTTTATCTTTCCAGCCAGTGTTTGCATCAAGAAACTGATTAGCGTAATCCGGACCTGATACAGAGAACGGACTTCTTAAGCTAAACTGAACAGCTTCACTAAGAGAATTACGGCGAAAATGGTGTAACACCTGATGAGCATATCCCACTGCCAAGTCATACATTTTTTCAGCATTGCGCCCTAGATCAGCACGATGCTCACGAATAAAACGCTCACGCGGCATACGTACCACATCAAACACTGAGGCATAACCAAGGTTAGTCAATTTACCGGGTAGATTATGGATCTCTTCGGTGCGGGAAATCAGGGGACTGGCGAGTTGATTCATACGGACTCCTGAATTGAGGTTTATCATGAGAAGCAAGTTTGTTTTTTTCGTGCAAAAAAATAATCACCATTGTTATGTGTAAGAAAGGCACCAAAACAAACACACGCCTTTAGGACATCAGGTTTCTTAACCTTCTAAAAACGCCACACACCGTGATGATGTGTGAGGAAAAATATAATAAATCACAAAACTTGCTTACCTTAAAAAATAAAATACAGACAATAAAATAACTTTACCTTTATATAATTATTTAGAGTAAATATTTACTTATATTGATGATTAATTTACAAAATCATTAATAATAGTTTGTAAGAACACACTTTTAATAAGGTAATACCCAGTGTACTGGAATATTAATACATGACTGAGATAATGGCATGAGAATCGTCTTTTATATCAATGTGATAAATATTCTTGGTGTGTTTTCATTATTTTTTTAATCAAAATATTCTATTGAAGGGTAATGAGAAGTTAATGAGTCAAATTCAGTATACCCAAACAGCTAAGGTTCTAAATAAGAGCCTCTTTATTGATTACCAACGGACTTCTGAGGTAGGTAAAAACGTTACCGATTTTACTCGTTCCATCATGTCATAAGAAATCTTCATACTTGTAGGAATGTGAAAATCAAGCAATGTGTATAACTCTTTCCATCCAAACTGACGTTTCATAATCATTTGGGGTTGCTGTGATTTCTCAGGTTCACCAAATTGTTCATGGACCCACTGTCGTGACATCAAAGGCACCAAAGGAGAAGGAAGCTCATTAGGAAACTGATATAGAGGTTTCTTTTCATCAAATAAGGCCAACGTAACTTCTTTTAAACGCTTTCCCTCGCGATAAAAAGCTAGAAATACCCCTTCTTTTACCATATCCAAGCATATCACCTCATCACCAGAAGAACCTGTTGGCTTGGTCTTATAAGGGATTAGCCCTTTATTAAAAATTTCCTGATAAGATTTACCTAAACTATTAATTAGGGCTTCAACGTTGATAGTCATTATTTATACAACCCCCGTTCTTGATTGAGTTTATGCATCTTCGATCTGGCTTTTTCAAGCTGCTCCTCTGTTGCACCATAGTTCTTCAACGCCGGCTTTATTGTATTAAAATCACTATCTACAGCGATTCTTATATCCTTTGCATCCTGTTCTATTTGAGATGGGTTATTTCGTCCCCCATAAGTTGCGCTGAACTTCTGATGAATTTCTGCTGGGATGATAATAGCCGCAACATCTTTTGCCATATCTGCTAACTGACCTTCAGTAAGCCTCGGATTTAATTTTTTAAAATAAGCCTCAACAGCCGCTCCCGACGGCATATGATCCGCATGAGTACTCACACTATCCAGCGTGCCAGCCAGCTTACGCCCCATGTCAAACACATCGGATACACCACTGACAATCGTGTAAGTACCGGGATGTTTGCCACAGGTAACCTTATCCCCTTCACGAGCGGTTGCCCGTCCATTGAATGTCATGGTGTGGTCACCGGTAATAATCTGACCGCCGCAAGTTGTTTTATCACCAACGAGCAGGAAATATCCTATTGCCATCTATTCACATCTCCATTGATTCACCGTATGAAGAGTGGCTCTAATTGAAATCATCATCATGTTACTGCCACTTATGGATTAATAAGCGATCAATGGTGCAATGAATTTCACTTAAAAATATATATACCCTTCATCTTTCAAGCTGCTGCTTTATTGGCTGCTTTCACTCACCCCAGTCACATAGTTATCTATGCTCCTGGGGATTCGTTCACTTGCCGCCGCGCTGCAACTCGAAATCTATTAGGTATAGGAATATTCTGAAATTTAGAGAAATGTGGTTGATTAATGCCCGCAATTCACCATTAATAATAACAATTTATATACAATAAATTAACAATCATGAGAATCACGAATAAATTGAATATCCGTTCAAAGTGCTGACCGAAAGACCAACACTTTGTCAATCATCTGTAAAACTATTTAGGTTTTGATGGGCTTTACTAAACTAATAATTGCAGGAAGGCTATGCTCCCGCACAAGCAAACATGCTTTGCAGGTGCAAACGACGAGCAAACTGACAATTTAAGGTCAACTCTTTCTTGCTATGTCCCCGAACCAGTAAAGCTTCCCAATGGTGATGATGACCTGGCACAAACCCGGTACAGGCAAATCCCGCCTGCTGCAAAATTTCCATTGCCTGAAGAGTCCCTTCTCCTACCGGCAGTTTCACATAGACCAGTTTATGTGCCGGTAACTCCGCCACCTCTTTTACCCGCTCGGTTGTCTGCTTTTCTATCCACACTTCCAACCGACAACCATGATTGGTTATACGGATATCAGCATCAGCCAACTCCTCCGGTTGCAAAGGCTCTTGACCAAACACTTGAGTCACCGATGTCAACCACCTTTGCCAACCGGAAGGCCAATGTAACTCTGGAAACGGCCAGCTTTGTAAAGGTAAACAACCCAGTACGATGCTTTCCGGTCGCGCCTGATCAAACGGTGATGTTACATAGTCCGGCAGCAATCCCGTAGTGTGAAACCCCAGATTTTGGGCCAAACGCTGACTATGGTTATGCGACGACACCTGTTTAATCGTGAGTATACTTAGCCCCATTTTCTTAGCCTGCTCACACAAATATCGACCCAATACAGTAGCAATACCCTGCCCACGCGCCTGTGGATGCACCACGATCAATGCCAGTTCAGCGCTTAATGGACAACTTTCATCCCGCCACAGCGCCGCATGCCCCAGCACTTGTCCATCCTGTACCGCAACGGCGGAATACCACCGTTTTGCCGCGTTATAGCGACCAAGCATGGTAGGTAAATAGACTTCCGGGTAGACATAATCTTCACCATAAACCGCCCGAAACAACGCACTCACTCCGGTAGCGTCCTCTTCCCGGAATAATCGAATTAATGGTATTCCTGAACTCATGCTCATGCGGCCTTCTCTTCAGCACCATAACCACGATGATCAACTACCCGCATCAATTTACCGGAACGTGGATGAGTGACCATATTTTCCAAAGCGCAGTAAGTCACCTCCACATGCAGTAATCCCTGATCACATAACTTTGCCATAGCGGGTTGTGCCGCCAACAATGTCTGGTGTACTGATGTTGTAGATGGCGCCAATGATGGATCGCCAGCTAACAATAGTTCTATCTTATCTATGCCGCTCTGACGGCTCAGCAATAACTGCCAAGCCAGTATGCCCTTTTGCTGTCGCAGTAAACGCGCAATATGGTCAGGAAAAATGGACAGTGAGCACACTCGAACTCGGTGGGCGCTACCCGCTCGCCCCTGCAAAGCGAATTTGCGGCGCGGCTGTCCCGGCGCTTCACACCAACAGGCCATGTCACCGGTAGGATAGCGGATAACCGGCATCAAACGCCGTTGCAAGTTGGTCACAACCAATAGGCCATTTTGTCCGGGCACGGTAATCGGCTGACCATTGGATTCGTCAATAATTTCGACAATAGTATCCGTATCAAAAACCCGATGTTCGCCGTAACAGCAATCGGGAGACGCCGACCCAATGAGACCCGCATCAACGCTGGCACAACCAACTGAACCAATACGCGCATTAGGAAATACATGGCTCAACAGTGTCAATTGCTCCGGAAACAGGCTTTCACCGCCGTACAACAGACGATCAATGCCGGGTATAGACTGGCCGCACTGCTGCAAAGTACTAGCAAAACGTAATAGTTGCACCGTCACCCCGGCCAGAACATTAATCCCCAAGCTGACAATCGCATCGGCCAGCGCCCGATCATCAACTGACCAGGTAAACGGATACTCCACCACCGGCACCGGTGAATAGGACAAAGCACCGTGAATAAACAACAAACTGGTATACAAATCACCAGCCACAAACAGATTAGCTACATGGTCGCCAGGCTGTAATTGCTGTGCCAACCCTTGACCAAATGCGCGTACAAAAGCACGCCATTCGCTACAACTGAACACCGACATCCGACCATCACTGGTAGAGCCACCGGTTTTAAACACATGACCACCGTTAACAGGGCCGGTTAACACCGGCCAATTTTCCAGCGACTGCGATTGCTGCCAATAGTCAGCAGGATTGATCAATGGCAGATCAGTTAACGCCCAACCAGATCGAGGCAGATCACGATAAAGATCTTTAAAAAAAGGAGCATGATTGCGGGCGTACTCAACCAAATCGCGTAATGATAGTGTCATGATTTACCCAAAAAGTAGTATTATCGGTCTCAGAATCGGCTATCCAGCACTAGCGGCGTTTTGCCACTTTGCGGATGACGATGGAACTGTCCAGCCGGTGTAGGGATAACTTCCAATTGCAGTAATCCACCGCTGACAACCTGATTCATCATCTTATGTCGCAGCAGATGCGCACGTACCTGATCAACATCTCCATCGGCTAATATATGGATATAATCACAACCACTGGAGTTGTTCCCTACCAGCCACTGCACCGGAAACGGCAGCCCGGCTGATAATTCTGTTGGGTTCAAAAAAATAGAACCTACCCGTAATAACACACCATGACGACCTCCCAATTTAAACCGCGGCGTTGGTAATCCACAGGCACAGGAGTCGGAAAGCCAATAACCTAAGTCACCTACATCGTAACGCTGAACCACCTGTCCTTCGCGAGCCAGAGAGGTAAACACCAATCGACCGGTTTCCCCTGTCGGAACAGGCTGATCACTATCAAGAGCCAAGATTTCCAACCATTGAATATCAGATAACAGATGAAACTCTCCCTCTTGGCAACAAGCACAAGCATGACCTAACGGACCAGCATCCACGGAACCGTAAATCGCCGAGCGAATTATCTGTACACCAAAACTGGACAGAAACCGACGCCGATCTTCACCAATATGCTCACCACCAGTAAAAATTTTGCGTATCCCGCCATAAGCGCGCAACGCAGCCTCTTCACATTCAAACAATCGGTGTATAGTACTTGACATTCCCGCCAGCGTATTGATCCCTTGAGTGACAATAAAGTGCCTGATTTGGCTAAAATCATCGTCTATTGGGCCACCCATCGGGTAATGAGGCACGGATAATTTATCCAGCATAGAGAAGCAACTCATCAAACCGCCATACAAGTTACTGCCATAAAACAAATTCATTACCCGGTCTTGTGATGGTTCCAGACCCGCAGCAAACAAACCATCTGCCGCAGCCTGCATTTGACAGTGATAATCTCGATGGCTGAAACCCGCCAGCTTTGGCTCGCCAGTACTGCCGCCGCTACGGAAAAACACTTGTGCTTTTGCCGTCATACCGCCGCTCTGAAACTTGGCTTTATCCATCACTGGAATCCCTGCCAACTCTGGCGGATTGGCCGACAATTTATCCAACGTGACATGGCTTGGCAGTTGTTCAGCTTTCAAACTGACGGAGACACGACGCGCCAGCCGAGTCAATGCATAAACACCATCATGGGGTTCACCCTCATAACCATCATGCATCTCTCCTGCCTGACATATCCGGCTAACACCGGCGGCTAACAACTGACGACTCAACATCGGCAGCTCTTTTTCTTTCGCTATCAAAGCACAACTTTGCAAATAGGTGCGCCACGGCAACAAAATCTCAACCAATTGCGCACGTGGAGCCGGACGGACTTGCAAAGTACGGAACAGAGGCGATGGCGCAAGCTCTTGACACTGTGTCCAGGCTACTCGCCAACCATTGCCTTTTTCTACTGAACCGTGAAGATCAGCAAAAGTATGATCCAACTGTAAGAATGCCATTTGGCTACTGATTTCCGCCGCTTCCTGTATATCTGGCTGTAAGGCTGGCCATACTGGCGCACGTCGTTCCAGTGCGGCAGCCACAGCACTAACCACTTGCCGTAAGACGTTCTCGTCAGTGCTATCGACCAATAAACACTGTGGACTGGAACACGCTTGTTGGTCAAAACGGCAAACATCATCAGCCACTGCATCGTAATCAGCATCACCGGCAACCATCGGGTCCAAATAAGCAAAACTGATGCGATGTCCCCAATCTATCCAACGGCAACCGGGCCGTAATTGGCTACGGATAGCGGTCAGGGCGCTATTACTCCCCCAGGCGGATACTGCATCAGCACACGCCAGTAATTCTGATAATTGATCTGACGGCAAAGGCAATACGGATATATAAGGCGCCAACGTGCCGCTCAGGTCATGACGCAGGAACTCAGCCAACATCTGCGCATTAAGGCCGTTATCACTGCTACTAGGACGTAACCAGTTGACATTACCCACTAGCAAGCTCTCCAACACTGCCATAAATGGCAGCAAAGGCGCGTTGGCAGGCGTAATATGCACGACCAGCCCCAATGGTCGCCAAGTTTCAAAACGGGGCTGCGTATAATCAAAGCGACGCAGAGAAAAGGGTTGTTCTCCCAGTTCGTGCCGCAACTTTGCCTCTAAAGAATCGCGATGACAGAAATGACGTAACTCGGTGATTGCGGCTGTATCCAGCTTAAGCTTAGCAGCAACCGTATCGAGACCCTCAACAAAGCGCTCAGCACACGCCAATATCTGTTGTACACTTGGGGGACAAGCCAATGTCTCAGACAAATTACCTTTCAGTTCCGCCAATACGGCAGCAGGTTCTAAGTCAGAAATAACCTTACCATTCACTAAATACATTTCAGGACTCCTTTATCAACTCAGAAGCAGCAATCGCACAACTACGGCTTTTACTTGTACCGGCACGACCTAGTAACTCAAACCAATCGGTAGCTAACTCACAACCACATTCAGCGGCCGGATGCAGCACCGCCAAATCGCTCACCACAATACTGTGTGCTGGACTGGAAGTAATATAGGGTGATATCAGATGCAGAAAACCTGGCTTACCATAGGGTTGAACCGCCATATTAGCCGTATCGCGGATATAGGCTCTGGCATAGGTCGGCACATGAAAATGGTGATTTCGGCACTCAACATAAGGCACAGGATGTTCAACCGAGCCGTAACCATCCCGGCACCGCTCGTCAGGAATACCCAGTTGTTCCCCCAAGCGCTGATACAATAAGGATTTTGGAATGGCTTTATCGGCGTGGGTTTTCCAGCCTCCACCTAAAAATACCAGTGACTCAGGATGCAACTGCACCGGCGGCAACCCCATTTCCTGCATCCGTTCCAGTGCGAACCACAAGAATGCCGGAAAGCCCAAGATACGCACCGGCAGCCCTTGGGCCGCAAATTCCTGCAAGGATCGAATGACGCCAAAAGGATCAAACTCATTGCTTTTCCCATTGTGGCGCAATGCATAATAAGCTTGGTTTATCGGCGCATATTTACACAGATACTGATCGGTATACGCGGTCCCCAACGTAATCGTGCCGGCAGGTTCATAACTTAGCAGCAAATAATTGCACGGCTGCTGCGGCGTATTCCAACCGTAATACTCGAAAATCCGTTCAACCATATTTTGAGCTGCACGCATACTACGAGCATCGTAACGCATACGGCTCTTTTGGCCGGTTGTCCCAGAAGAAGTCAACTCCAATGCATTCCTACCAGTGGCGCTGAGCAACAACTGGCGTTTGAAATAATTAGCGAAAATAGGCGGCAAACGCGACCAATCGTCCAGTTTCTCCAGTCTTTCCACTTCCAGACCGTTAGCCTTCAACCACAGGGAATAACCGGGAGTATTTTCGCAGTGGTATAGCGTCAACTCACGCATGGCAGCATCAAATAGTTGGTCGCAAACAGCATCGACTCGATAAGGATGATCAAACGCGCAAAGGGCGTCAACATAAGCAAGAGAGGTCAAAAGTCATCTCCAGAAATTAAAGAAAAAAGGGCATTTACTCCCTTAAAATAATAGGTACGTTGTTTCAACCTCCAGCAAGTAAAGCCCGCCGAAGAAAAAATGACGACATGTTGAATACAACTCCTTAACCAAATAAAAATGTGTTACCGTTTTGTAAAAAACTCACTTTTAATTTTGTTAATTCCTTGTAAATAAAAATGAAAAAATATAACAATAGTGATTTAAATAAAGGCTAATGTAATAACCAACTTATACCTAATAACCTTCTCAACGAGTTTAATCGTCATTATTTACACATTAATAACGCCAAAATGAACACATAATTACTTATCAAATATGAATTTATAATCAATATTTAACATTTGACAAAAAAATATAATGCTAAAATCTCTACGATATTTATATAATTAATAGTTAGCATGATAATCAATAACGTTACTTCTTTAATTCTCGTCAATTATTTAAACAGAAGAAATCTCTAAACCCGAAATAAAACCATTAAACCCAAGGAAATAAGATTATTATTTTCAGTGAGAAAACTATTTCAGGTAAAACATTATATGGTCTATTTCTATTCAATGATGAGCAATTTTCAGAATTATTCACAATATAATAATAAATACAGATAAATAATCTACATTTAT